>JAJFLP010000009.1 GCA_021772635.1 Verrucomicrobiota bacterium
CTCACCAACTTCATCCAACGCAAACCCGTTCAGATACAAGAATAAAATTCGCCCTGCAAGTGTTTCATTTCCCTGACGGATCAAGTCGCGCGAGGCACTGCCCAGAATCAGGTAACGTGTATCCTGCTGCTGATCGACCAGGTAACGCAGGAGCGGGAATAACTCAGGCCGCAACTGCACTTCATCAATGACGACGAGCCCCGAAAGTCCTTCCAAAGCGGTTTGCGGATGCTCTAGACGAGCGAGGTCGCGCGGATTTTCCAGATCGAAGGTGTGGTCCGCCCTTACCATCTTGGCCAATGTCGTTTTCCCGCTCTGCCGCGGCCCCAAAATCGCCACCACCGGACTAAAGCTCAAGTACTTCCGCAATGCCCGGAACTGCCTATCTCTATTTATTACTGCTTTCATACTCGCCAATTATACTCGTTATTTCGGTGGCAACAACAGACTTTGCAATAATATATTTAATTTTCCCGCGTTCTAGATGCTTTTATTTCGTAAGTGCCAATTGAGAGGGCCCTGGGGTGGGGTCACATCCTTAATTCGCTGGAATCTGACTACTATCTTCTAAATTCTCCATACTTTCGGTATTATTCGCTTATAGCAGATTCTAATTTCGTGCTAAAAACACGCTTTAACAATTCTGTAGTGCGCTTTGCGGGATCTTGGCGGATCGCTTTTTCCTCTGCGGCCAGGTAGTGAAAAATGCCGTCCATCCCTTTTTGAATGACGTGATCGGCGATGTCCGCTTTTACATCGGGTACGAACGGTAAGGATCGGTATTTATCCATCACCTTACTGTACGCGTCGATGGCTCCGATCTCCGCCAAACTGATCTCAATAATCGGCCGCATTTCTGTAGCGAGAATCGGGCTCATTTTCCCCCTGAAGTAAATCGTTGCAGCGTCATCCGACCCCTTGTAGATTCCTTGTATATCATCAAAGGTCATATCTAAGATCGCCTGCCGAAAAAGATCCTTCGCTTTCGGTGTTGCGATTTCAGCCGCGCGATTCAGTTTTAATTCCAAATCATCAAGAAGTCCCCCCATACCGATCTTGGTCAGCATCTCTTGCACATTAACCAATTTACCGGGTAACGGTATCTTAATCGTGGAGTCTCCATTGAACCCGTCCGTCTGTCCGAGCTGTGCCACGACATTATCGGCACCGATTTGAAGAGCTTCTTTCAACCCTGAACCTATCTGGCCAATAGTCAGCTCTTGATTGCCCTTTTGGAATATTTTGAGTATATCCAATCCCTTTTTCCACCATCCGCCACCGGCTTGCGCAGAATATGGGAAGGAAAGAATAATGAGGGCAACTGCTGTAAAAAGACCTATAGAATTCGATCTAGACCACCTTTCTTTACGATTACACATGATATTAATTCCTTTATTCTTGTAACGATTACCGCGAGCGGCACAATTTTCAGACGGCTTTAAAATGGTTGCAAAATAGACTCCAAACGATATTTCGTCTCGCACGCAGGACGAAGACGGCCAGTATAATAATAGTGCCGTGCACATCTAACAATTTATGCTGATATATGTTACGCATATTTCTGTAATTTTCTTAAATTAGGGTCGGACCGAATGCCCCAACTTAAGGATTTCGTAACAGTTCGATCAGCCCTGTTAGGCGAATTCCGGTGGGTGAATCCCACGTCCTCTGGGCGTGGCACCTTAGGTTCTTCCCTACACCAAGGTTCTTGAGTCTCAGTCCGCACTGCCTTGGTGTCGCGGTGCGATACCAAAGGCGTGCGACAGGCGGCGACTTAACGATTTAGGAAAAAACCTGATGACACACCAGCCAAGCTGGTGGGATCCCTTTCCCAACGACGAGGCAGACTAGTTTGATTGGATATGTCACTCTCTGTACCTCAAAAAATCATTAAGTTGGGGCATTCGGCCGACCCCGCATAGCCGAGTAGCCTCACTCACCCGGTAGCTAAATGCAAGGCGAATCGCCAAGAGAGGAGAATGGTTCCAGCAGCAATCATCAGACAACAGAATTGGAGAACTCGCCGCTCCCGGTAGGTTCTCAAATGGGAACAGACGAATCCGAAGATTATACCGCAAATTGCCCCCATGAAATGCCCCATTATGTCCGCTTTCGGGCCCGTTCCGAGCAACGATATAATCGCGAGTACCGATAGTAATGGTAGAGAAAGGCGATGAGTATAGACTCTAAAATTGCGATATAACCGAACCGATTGCAACGCGCCCAGAATTCCAACAGCTGCGAAAACTGCGGTGGAGGCGCCGATATAATTATAAGCGGGACGCCCTATCACTGTGTTCAGGAGATTCGCTGTCACAGCACTTAGAAGAATCACGAGCCAGCCGATGCCGTTCCCGAGATACTGACAAACTGCACCGCATAAAAAGACACATCCGATAACATTACCGGCAACGTGCGCGAAATCGGAGTGCAGGGTCAACGCTGTTATCGCACGCCACACCTCACCTGACAGAATTTTTTCCGTATCACCGCGCCCTTGCTTAAACCATGTCACATCTGCATCATACGATCCGGTAACGAAGAAAAAGCATAACAAAAAAATCCCCGCATAGAAACTGGGCAGGTTCATCCCGGCGACCCCAGGATAGGCGAAATCAATCTTGGGCGGCCAGTAAAGACATTCCTCCTCATATTCCAGCAGCTGCTCCATTGCCAGTGCCCGTCCCTCCGTAGCCACGACGATACAGCCCGGGGTTTCCCCGCTCTGCACATCATAATTCACACCAGCTGCGCCCAAAACAGCCATCCACTCCAGCTTTTTTCTATCGGTATCAGGGAATAGAAGAAGAGAATTTGAATCAGAGTCGATCAAGTGAGGTACGAGTGAGCTCTGGGAAAGTAAACTGCAAGCAGTTGAATTTTTGGACATCTTTATTTTAACCACCGAAGAGATATCGAACGATATTTCGAAAACCTGAGTGCGTTGGGTATAAAATCATTTTCGAGGTATGACTCCATGTGGTTTTCTACCGCAAGCGGTACAATTTTCGCTCGTGGAAATATCTGCATAAGGGTAGACCCCCGATAGTGCGGGGCAGCGCGACGGCCCGGGGGCGGGCAACAGGTGGAATGCGGTTATGGAGTCGCGGCGGTAGATTGCTCGGCAACGGCTTTCGCTGCCGAAAGCAGGACTGTGGGGCTAATACGTGCCTTATAATTCGGATTGACAAAGGAGAACTGTACGACACCGTCCCGATCGACAATGAATGCAGAGGGGACTGGCAGTTGATGGTGGCTGCGACCGGAATCAGCTTCAATGTCGATATCGTATTTTGACTTATACATGGAGACCGTCTTATCATCCAGTGTAAACGCAATACCGAGGGCCCGACTTGCGGTCATGTCGTTGTCGGAAAGCAAACGATATTTAAGGCCTTCCTCTTTTGCCGGTTTATTCAATATTTCGGGTCTGTCCGGGCTAACAGCGATGAGTTGGAACCCCAAGTTGACTAAGGCTCCTTCGATCGTTTTCAATTGGCCAAGGTGCATATTGCAGTATGGACACCAGCCACCGCGAAAGAAAATAAGCACCGTCGGCTGTTTCGCGATAGCAGCATTCAGATTAAATGCGCTGCCGTCGGCGGTCTTTAGCGCAATCTCAGGGAGTTTTGTTCCGATTAGAACAGGGCATATGTCCTCTGGTTTATCAGGTACTGTGAACCCGGTTGACGAAATGAGAATCATCAAACAGCAGGATTTCCAAACGGTGCTTCGTGTTATCTTTTTCATATTCTGAGTTATCCATTTTTAGGGTTCTTTCGGGCCTGACCCGAATGGCATTACGATAAGACGTAAAAAGCAGGAAATCAGGTCTGGCAGATTGCGAATTTTCTGAACGTCAATCCAAGCGTATAAGGTTTATCGTTATTTGAGATATTTGTGCAATTCTCGCAGCTTTTAGGGTCGGAGGCAGCTCCAGTTGGCGATATCAACTGCGGATCGCCAGCTGGAGCTACCTCCTACATTGGCTTTCCCCTTAATAATCAGCGACTAACGATAAAGGTTTTTATGCCTTATTTTAAAGCCATTCGGGTCGGCCCTCTTATTTGATATATTTATGTTACCCAGCTTATCTATAATCACTGACGATTCAATATTATTGTTGAATTCTCTGCTATTTTTGTAGCAAATATCAAATAAGAGCTCCGACCCGAATGGCTCTCCCAAAAGACTCTCGTCCAAAAATCAGACTGCTTACAGTCCAGATCCGGATGAAGGACGTGATTTATTGCGGGGAGCTCTGGAATAGCTTTTTAATTCGATGCGGGAACTGTTGAATCGAATAAAATGCCCTGATGTATGCGGTCGGCGAATTGGGCCACGATATTAAACACCCGATCACTGCCCTGGTCACGTATTATCACATGACGATCTGAATCAATCACCTCGATACACTTGTTCTGGTGTGTGATATTAGCGTAAATTTGCATCGAGCTTTCCGGATCGACTGACTTGTCGCCGGTACTGTGGATTATCAGCGTCGGCGCCTCAACTTTCGCGATTAATCGACGCGCCCCTTTCATCAACTTCTTTAGCTCGGAAACGGCGTTGAGATAGATCCTGTCGTAATTGATATCCGGGTATTCCGGCGAATGTTCAATATAAAACTGATTCTTATCCCGTATCTTTAATTTACTCAGCAGCGAATTCCATGACGCCATCGCGTAAAATTTACGCGCCCCCACGCTCCCCAAATCGATTGGAGGATTAATAACGAACACGCCGTCCACATTCGTACGAATACGGGATGCAGCCAACAAAGCGACGACGCCTCCAGTGGAGAATCCACCGAGAACGACCCGGTCACAGTAATTCCTGACGACGGTATAGCCTCTAAGAAATGAATGATACCAACTTTGCCACGTAACATCGTTTAAATTCGACGGCAGCGTACCGTGCCCGCGTAATCGCGGTCCGTATACCGAGAACCCGCAACTATAAAGGAAGTCCGCTAATGGCCGTACCTCCGCCGGGGCGGAAAGAAGACCGTGTGCGAGAACGATACCGGTCGATCCGCGGCCGGCGTTGAGGAAAAACGGGGAACCGATCGATAGGGGCTTACAAATGGTGGCGGTGCAATAGGCTTCTCGATCGCGGCGGTATAGATCGAGATCGATTTTGGTGACAACCTCAGCGACCTTCGACCTTAGTTTCGCGGCGCGCATATTAACGAATTGGCCCAGTATCTTCATGACGTCGCTCAATGGCTCTAATTCGTTAGCGATAACTTTGATCGGATTCTCTTTCCGGATCAGATGAAAGTTGTACGGCGCGTCAAGACGAGCTTTGTTGACGGCGAATTGGCCGTTTACGTTATCAATGATTCTTAGGTTATAGGCCAGATTTTGAATTTCTTCGGTGGGTTGATGCTTATCGCCACCTATGAGTTCGATTAAGTCATCCAGCAGACTGCGGTGCAAACGATAGCTGCCGTCCGCACGGAGCCGACAGGCTGTTAAAAAAAGGGCGCGATGAAAATCCTCGCGCGAAATTACCTGGTGTTTGGACATGCACAGTCCAGCGCAGAATAAGTGGTCGATATTTATCTCGATGTTATTGTACACCTGGTGCATAAACTTCGACGTAAAATTCGATCCGATGCGCTTCAGCACGACATTTGTACCGGTTGCTGAGTTGACCAACGGCTTAAGACAGGCGTTCGCGACACTATAGACGGCCGCAAACCTCTCAACGTCGATTGGTGTTCCGAAGTGTATATTCATATCTGATTTCTTCAGCATCAGGTTCCCCTCGATCTCTAATTCCTCCTGCACCCGGACCGGCAGGTTGCCGAATACGGTTGCGACGAGATTCTTCAGGATATTAGGACCGGGGCGCAGTGGATAGTAGCTTATTGTTACCGGGACAATCGCTATATTTTTCGGACTTAATTCTTCGATATCGGATATATTAAGCCAACGCTTGAACCACCGTATCTTTTCTTCGTCCCCCGATTTTACCGCAGCCAGATATTGTTTTTTATAGATTTCAGATTTCAACGCCAATAAGGCCGCACCCGTATGCGGCGGGCCGATTCCCGATGGCGTGGAGAGTGCGATTTTCTTCTTATTCAAAACCTTTTTATTCTTTATCATCAAGCCTTCCGGATAGATAATCCAGTTGCTGCGTCCGGTCATGAGATCGCCTATAATAGTACGATCTCTGACTACGGATTTCGTAGATACAACACCAACGTTTCTGAGGAACTTTCCCAGTCTCCCGTGGAACAAACGATAGTCCGCCAGTGAACGGACTTTGTCGGAAGTGTGTTTGTAAATCACATATGGCACGATCAAGGTCTCGGCCCGGGTGAAATGGTTGATCACGAACAAGGTGGGACGACTTTCTATTTGCTGAAGTCCGTCAACGGTTATCTTGACTTTCACCAGCCGCTCAAGTACCCCCATTATCTTTTCGACAGTTTTTATAGTCAGGTCAGTCATTTTTCAACTCCCGATTATCCCTTCTTCCAGCCATTTAATTTCTTCTTCGAGAATGCTTTTACTTATCTTGCCGACGATCTTGCCTTGAGGTTTTCCGAGTTCAGTAAAAGCCCGTTTGATTCTACCTTCAGCTTTCCGGCAAAAGTAATCCGCCAGTGCCTGCGGGGTTTCGTCATCGGGGTTATCTGCCATCAATCGTTCCGCTCGGGAGAGACAAACAGACATGGCGAACAAGTCAGTGCCGATTTCGACGAACCGGAACAGGATCAGTTGTTGTTTCTCCAGCTTCTGCTGATATCGGACCATGGCATGAAATAGGCGCCGCGATAATTTTTTCGTCGTTTTGTTTATAAACGAGAGGTGTCTTTTATTGCGTTTGGAGAGATAACGAGTTCTCGCGGGAATGGGTAAAATTAACCACTGTTTAGGATACCATATCGCGTAGTATCCCAGGGCCTTAATTCCGAGTTTTATCCTATCTCCCAATGGGAGTCGAGTGTTCAACAGCGGCATTATTCTCTGGAAATGCTTGTCCATTGCCTCACGGGCGATGAAAAGCCGCATGATCTCGCTTGTCCCTTCTATTATCCGGTTTATACGCATGTCGCGCATAGTCCGTTCCAACGGGAAAGGCAGCTCTCCGCGTTGTCGCAGTGAGTCCGAGCTCTCATAACCTCGACCCCCGCGGATCTGAACGGCAGTATCAATTACGTCCCAAGCTACCTCCGTGCAAAAATACTTGGCGACAGCCGCCTCAAGTCTGACGTCCGTACATCCGGCATCGACATATGCTGATGCCAACCGGGTCACGCTGTCAGTAGCGAACGTATTAGCCGCTATTTCCGCTAGTTTATCACCGATCGCCTGATGCTCACCGATCGGCAATCCCCATTGATGTCGGCTCTTGCCCCATAGCCGGCTCCATTTCAAACAGAGCTTGTTGACCGCCGTTGACGCAGCCGGCAGCGTGAGACGTCCAGTGTTAAGCGTAACCAGCGCTATTTTGAGGCCCATCCCGGGCTTCCCGATTATATTATCCTTGGCAACCTTCACATCGTTAAACCTCAAAATGCCGTTTGAGATGCCGTGCAAGCCCATGAATGAGCAGCGGTGAACGACTTCGAATCCGGGAGAAGTTGCTTCGACAATGAACGCGGTTATCTGCGTCTTTTCCCGGCCGTGCACCGTCACAGGCGGCGTTTTAGCCATAACAATGAGGAGATCCGCAATCGGACCGTTGGTACACCATAATTTCTCCCCATTCAGTAAATAATATTGACCGTCATCGGTCGGAGTTGCGATAGTTTCCATACGCGCCGGATCCGAGCCCACCTCGAGCTCAGTGAGAGCAAATGCAGAAATTTCACCCTTCGCTAAACGCGGAAGGTATTTACGTTTTTGCTCTTCTGTCCCGAAGAGTTTGAGCGGTTGCGGAACACCGATACTTTGGTGTGCTGAAAGAAGCACGGCAGTTGAAGCACAATGACTGGCGACTAGAGCGATGGCACGGTTATAGTTGGTCTGAGAAAAACCGAGGCCGCCGTATTCCTCGGGAATCTTCATACCGAAACATCCGATATCAGCGAGCGCCTTAATCGCGCTGTCGGGGATTTCACTTGCTCTGTCGACCTCATCCGGATCGATATGCTCCTTCAGGCAATGCTCAAGCTTCTCAAGAAACAAATCTCCGCGTTTCGTATCCTCCAAGTTCTGTTTCGGGAATGGATGTACCAGATCCCAACGAAAAGAACCGTTAAACATTTCCCCGATTAGGCTCGCAAATCTCCATTCACTTTCACGTGAATCCTCGGCGAGATCCAACGAACGCTGTTTCTCTTTATTGTCTGTTAGTATCATAAAAATACTCAGGTTCAGGTTTCAGGTTCAGGAGCACTGATCTATGCATAAAATTCTGATTGGTTTCGCGATAATTCCATTAAATATTCGGATGGCTGAAATCGCATTCCGTATTTTTGTTCGAAGGCCTGAAGCGTTTTGATAATCTTGTCGATTCCAATCTTATCCGCGTAGCGGAGTAATCCGCCTCTAAACGCGGGAAACCCGGTTCCCATTATCAGTGCCATGTCTAAGTAATCCGGTGATTCAATGATGCCCTCGCTGAGGCATCGCGATGCCTCGTTGATCATTGTCAATAACAAGCGTTCCCTTATCGTCCTTTCCGAATCGGGCATCTCAACTCGCTCGCCGGTCGCTGTATGGCGTTCATAAATCTCGATGAACTCCGGACTGAGGTTTTTCTCCCCGTCGCCATAGAGATAAATACCTTTTCCCCCATTCTTCCCGGTCAAGGACTTGGTTTCATATATATCCGCGAAAATTGGGGCTGGGTCCATACGGCTGCCGTACGCCTTGTTCAAGATCCTAGCAGCCTTATAGCTGACGTCGATACCGATCTCGTCGACTAATCTGAGCGGGCCCATCGGCATACCGAATTCGTAAATTGCCTTGTCGATTTGCTGCGCCGTGCGGTCTTCGCTGAGAAGATGGAATGCTTCATTTAGGTAAGGCAGCAACAGCCGGTTGACTAAGAATCCTGGCGCGCTTTTAACAACGATCGGAGTCTTTCCGAGTCGTTTTGCCAGGTCGACTACGGCTGCGGTAGTCTCGGGTGCCGTGCGATCTCCCGGGATGACCTCGACCAAAGGCATCCGATTCGCGGGATTAAAGAAATGCATGCCTATAAATCGCTCCGGGTGTTTGAGCGATTCGCCTAACTCTGATATGGGCAGTGTCGACGTATTGGTTGCGATAATTGCATTTTCAGAAACCACGCCCTCCAATTCACTATAAACCGACGCTTTAACGGCCGGATCTTCAACCACCGCTTCCAGTACGAAGTCAAGACCGCTGAACCCACGATAATCGATACCGCCCGTCAGCCGGTGCATCCGAAGATTGATCTCCCGGGCATCGAATTTTCTAAGCTTTTTCAGCTTAGCGTAGATTCCCGACACAGTCTGAAATCCGCGTTGAATCGCGTGCCAATCCAAGTCCTTTAACCGGACCGGGATATCCGCCTTCGTGAACAACCAGGAAATACCGCCGCCCATCACCCCGGCTCCTAGAACACCGGCTGCGTTGAGTGGAGGGTAGCTAATATCCTGTCTGACACCACGATCCTTCTTCATCTTTTCCCGGGTATAAAAGAGTTTTATTAAATTCCTGCTAACCTCGCCCGAAACCAACTTCCCGAATTCCTCCGCCTCTATAGCCAATCCTTTATCCAATGGTAACCCGTAGGTTCTCCTGATTACATCGATTGCCGTATACGGCGCCGGATAGTCGCTTTTAACTTTCTTCGCGATTTGTTTCTTTGCCAGGTAAAGGAATAATCCTCGTCCCACGGCATTTCTCTCAAGCAAGAAATTCTTAAGCCCGTGAGTCTGCCGCTGTTGGTGAGCGTGTAGGCCGTTTCCCTTCAGAACGCCCTGCACGAAGTCAGCGACTTTTTCCTCGAGAAATTCGTTCGGTACGCACGCGTCAACCAGGCCGCATTTGAGCGCTCGCCTGCCGTCGACCGGTTTCCCGGTCAAGATTAATGGGAGACTGCGCTTCAACCCGATTAACCGTGGAAGACGCTGTGTCCCGCCGAATCCGGGAATAATGCCGAGGGTCACCTCGGGCAGACCGATCGTGGTCTTAACGTTATCAGTAGCGATCCGGTAGTCGCAGGCTAAGGCTAACTCAAGGCCGCCGCCAAGGCAGGCGCCGTTGATAACCGCGATTGTCGGAAACGGAAGCGTCGCAATACCATCAATAATCTTTTGCCCGTACGCGGCCTTCTCAGCCCCCTGTTGCGCATCCGTTATTCCAGCGATTTCGTCGATATCAGCGCCGGCGATAAAGACGTCTCTCTTCCGACTGAAAATTGACAGTGCCCGAACTGCTGTCATACCTCGCAAAGAGTCTACGATACCCTCTATCTCGTCGAGTGTGCGCATTGTGAGCTTGTTCACCTTGGCACCGGGCAAATCGAAAACCAACCGGGCGCATCCCGATTCATCAATATTCAGATCGAATGCACGGTCCATTACGCTATCTCCAGTAGTAAGGCACCGCCCTGGCCACCGCCTATGCACATTGTCGCCAGTCCAAATTGTTCCTGTCGTCTTTGCAGTTCCTTTAGTAATGTCAAAACCAGTCGCGTCCCGGTCATTCCGACGGGATGCCCCAGTGCTATCGCGCCGCCGTTCACGTTCATCACGTCAGGATCAATGTCCCCGACTTTTTTGCTTAGATTCAGGTATTTCACGGCGAAACCGTCGGAGGCAAACGCTTTTAAATTAGCCAGGACCTGGGCGGCGAACGCTTCATTCAGCTCAATGAGTTTGATATGTTCGAAATTCAGATTGGTTTGTTTTAATAACCTTGCCGTGGCATACACCGGCCCCAACCCCATTCGCTCCGGCTCCAACCCTGCGTACGCATAATCCACCAGGAACCCAAGTGGCTTCAATCCCAATTCTCTCGCTTTCTCTTCGGTCATTACCAATATTGCAGCGGCACCGTCTGAGATTGAGCAGGAATTGCCCACTGTGACCGTACCGTTTCTGCGGTCGAAGTACGGCCGCAGCGAACGGAGTTTTGTCAATTTTTCGTTTTCCCGCGGCCCATCATCGGAATGCTGGACGCTGTGATAGTCCGGAGGGACAGGTAGGGGACAGATTTCGTCTTCGAAAACGCCGGCATGCATTGCGCGTATAGCGCGCGCATGGCTGGCTATCGAAAAATCGTCCTGTTCATCCCGGGAAATTCGAAATTCTCTCGCCAGTATTTCAGCCGTTTTTCCCATAATTAAACCGGTAATGGGATCCGTCAGACCCTCGATCAATCCGACAACCGGCTTTAGATACCGAGGCCTGAAACTTAGTAGCACCTTCAGTTTCTGTACCGATGTTCTCGCCGTCGCCAGATTACTCACAAGTTTTGTCATTCTTTTATTGAAGAGTAACGGGATATTGCTCATCGACTCGGTGCCGCCAGCGATTATTACCTCGGCTTTACCGGCGAGAATTTTATCAGCGGCAGTCGTTATCGATTCCGCTCCGGATCCGCAGTTGCGCTGTACGGTATATGCCGGCAATGAATTAGGTAACCCCGCCTTTAACGCAATAATTCGGGCGATATTCGGGGCGCTTACAGGCTGGCAGACGTTGCCGAAGATTAGTTCGTCAATGTGCTTGGCAGGAAGTGATGCGCGGGCGAGTAGCTCTTTAACGGCGAAAGCGCCGAGATCATCAGCATAGACATTTTCAAAGATGCCGGCGGCTCTACAGATTGGCGTCCTTATACCGTCGATTATAGCGATTCGTTTTGGCATCTCCAGCCTCCATTCTCAAGTGCATCATTCGGAATGACGAAAAATCGGTTCAAATTACCGCCTTCAAGAGGTTCGTGAACTTCTTTCCGCCACGTATTATTTTTTTTAATACCGATGGCGCTTTTGCTTCGAAACGACTTCGATCGTCGTAATCGGTGTCGAATATTGAGCCGTCAATTTCGATTGCCGTCAAGTCCAGGTCAATTCCCCGGTAATGGCCCATCGACAAAGCCGGTGAAACGGTACCGTACACTTTAACTAAGTCTCCGCGTGCCTTTAATTTCTGACTTGCCTCATGACAGCGCTCCATTATGTCCGAGTTATAGCCCGTTTCTCCCACTCTGATTTTGTTCTCAATATCTGGGAAAATCAATTGGGTGTTAGTTCCGGAGTCAAAGGGATGCTCTCCAATCACCATAATCCAAATGTGCCCGATTTTCGGATCTTTACGGACTTCCGCCCCGAGTACATAGCCTTCTACGCTAATATTCTTTCCCTGATACATCGGAGAATTATTTCTGATTTCCGATATTGTCAGCGGGACATAATCGCCAATTGACGGATCGCTCACCTTCTTGCATCCCGGCGACAGCATCGTGCCCAGGAGAAAGATACTGGCGATAATGCGGTGATTCCGTATTTTGGTGTTCGCAAACATCGGTTCAGATCCCTGTGTCGAATGCAGGCAGATTATTTCACGGACTCGCTTCCTTCATGAACTCATAAATCCCGGATATATTCTTCCACGTCCGATGATAATCGTCATAGGTGAGTTCAAACGTCAGTCCATCTATCGATATCAGTTCCATTTTCAACCAGATTTTATTGATCTTTTCAAGAATATTTCCCTTGATCAAATATCCTTCGACTGTGACCGGCGCGAAACGGCCGAGTTGACTTAACTTTTCCTTACAGTCCGCCAATATATGAGCATTATACCCTAAATAAGCACATTCCAATTTGACGGTGTCCGTATCTAATCCGGGGAGTACTATCAGCGGGCCGACAGCCGATAGCCTGATCAGATCCTGAATCCCCGATTCTATCTCGGTAATCGCAGTTCCGAACAGATAAAAGACATCCCCCATCGTTCTCCAGAATTCGTGCGAGCGGGTGTCATCTTCTTTCTTGCTTAACCAACTGTTGGCACTGAAATTCTCCCCGATGGACATTAGTGCGTAGCCGGTATTCTTGTTCCCGAAATCAGCCGTGACGCCGACCTCGTGGTTTAATATCTTATAACGATTTTCAATCAGTTTGTCCGCAATTCCCGAGATCGCTGAATTCGTGGCCGCTATGTCTTCTTCGAACCGATTCGCTTCCGGCACCGGCGTTGTTACCGAGTCGGTCGGTACGGCGTTTTCTATTGTCGTCGCGACGGAATTTTCAGGATTTAGTTTTGACAGCTCAAAATAAGCGTCACCGATCTTCATGTAACCGTCGGCAATTTTCCTGGTGGACTCACCGAATTCCGTCGAGCCTTTTGATTGAAAAAAGAAGCTGAGGGCGCGGATCCTTTTACCGTTCGCCTTTTGGCTGTAGGAGAATAACTCAAGTGAATGAGAGTCGAACGCTGTTAAGTCCAGGTTCTGCGCGGCATCCGTCAAATGCCGGTTGACCAGATTCAGGCGCTCGGTAAAATCGAGATAGGCCGCTGTATGACTTCCCTCGTCTTTCTCGGGACGCGATTCGCTGTCCGTCAGACCGATCGATAACAGACTTAATCCGTCTGAACTATCGACTAGCTCCAAATCACCTAAATTTCCGGATACAATCAACTTCTTGCCAAGATACTGTTCCGGTCGACTGGATATTTCCTGGATAGTCGACGCTTCAGCCGGTAAGATGTCACGGAGGGAGTCGTCAGTTATTTTGTCGGGTCGGTTAGATTCGAGTTCGGCTGATGACGTGGAGCCGTGCCGGCAACCCGCCGAAAGTATGGTGAACAGGATAAGGCAAGCGACTACCGATCTCCGCCGGAGACCACCGCTATCCGGGGCTAACGAGCTACGGACAAGGTCGATTAAGCGAAGTATTATCTCCTGCCCCCAACCGTGTCGCGAGGCTGTTATACTAACCCCAGTCAGGTTTTCCGTAAGTTTTCTGAAATCTTTGTCTACCGTGATCCCGCATGCGGGATCAAAAATTCGAATGCTTGCAGTCCAGTAGCTCGGGCGTCGAGTTTTGAGTACCATAGTACATGGCATAAGCGCCTCCCAATGCTATTGGACACGGCGAATTGACCAAAAGTTCCATGCTTGCTGCACGAATCATGAGTTTTATTGCGAGAAGTCGTAGAACTCTTGAAGTCAACGACTTGGGGGGGGCTAAGGCTGACGGGATAGTGAACTGTTTCGAAGTCTTAGGTTCTTTGTAAGTCTTTAAGATTAGATGATATACGATTTCGCAGTAGAAATGAAATTCATGGATCGTTCAGGCTTGTGTGGTGTCCCATAAATGACAAGTTATTTGTGGGACGCTACACTAGCGGGCAATTAGAACGGTCTTTGGCTGAACCGTGTATCCGAGACTCCTGACGCGGTCCGCAGTTTTTTTCCGATACCGCGACATCAGCGTTCCCCAAAAATCATCCTCATTGAAAATTGTGGAGTGCAGTTTTACGACCTGAACGCTATTGAAGCGCCCCTGCTTCTGCTGATCACTGAGCCACTGGAGAAATTCTAATCCGTCATCGCGACCCGTTATGAAATTACCGCCATGACTCAAATCCAAATCGGAGATGATGACATCGAACGGGTGTTGGCGCACCAGACGCTTCGCACTTCTTTTAGAGGCTGCCTGCAGAACCGAGTACCCCTGTAGTTCAAGACGATGTTTTACCTGATCGCGTTCCAATTTTCTATCATCAACGACAAGTGCGAGCGGTTGGTTTATACTAACTCCAGTCAGGTTTTCGCCAAGTTTTCTAAAATCTTTGCCTGCCGTGGCAAGAGATCGTCGAAAATTCGACTGCTTGCAGTCTATTTCATGGATCTGAGCGTAACGATGCATCCAATAAGCAAGCAGGTAATCAACACCGGGATAACGCAGATAGTCAGGACCGGTATCCCCACCCCTCAATTGCGAAGGGTTTCCTTTCCAGTTGTGCGACCGTAACGGCCGCCGATAAATCGGCAGCGGATCGGGGGCTTCTCGTTTGACCCGCCACTTCACGATTCGGGGAAACCTGGGATTTATATCAGGGTTGTCAACGACGCGACTGTCCAGTTCGATCGGGAAAGTGTCAAGAAAAACCTTTGTAATATCGCTGTAACCCGAACTGCATATTGCATAAATGCTGTTAAACAAAGGGTTTTTTTCATGCTTCTGGGTTCGGTATAATCGTTTCAGCGATGCCCGATACTCGGGACTGCCGGAAGACTGAATTAACGTATACAAACGGATGAAATTCAACCAGTCAGTGGCGTGCGTCGGAAGTGTAACAGAAAGGATTGTAAAATGTAACGTGCGAATCTTCCCGAGATAATTTTTGTTTATCGAATCCGCCTGTAGCTTTTTTACTTTGTCGCGGATGTATATGTCGCCCACCAGAAACAATACGGTTTCCTGAAAGACCAGTGTGTCGAGGCATCGGCTCTTCGACCACTGCCGACGAGATGGGTAAATATTACTGTGGTTCAGCGGGTTTCCGTCTCTGTCCTTAAGTATGTAATCGTCGTCGATATACCGTTCGGCGATTTTGGTTGTGTGTTCCGTGATCATAGATTCAATGCCTGGATCGTCAAATAGTTTATAAGCTGTAACGTAGGCGAAAAACAATTGCGTATATCCGTTGGCGGTCAAAGCCTCGTCCGGGGTTTTTAGATTCTGCGTTCTGTTAGCGTACACTGGCAGCCTACCGTCATATTCACCATATGACGTATCAAGTGCGATTAACCCCGCGATAATTTCACGTGCAAGCGCTTGATCGTCGCTGGATTTATCGACCGCGTATTTGAACGCGAGCGCAGCCAGAAAATGAGCCGTTGTGGCGACATCGCGAACATCATCGCCGCCGGACTTATATTTCATAATCAAACGGCAGTCCTCGGAGGAAAACTGGTTCAGGACCCTGGCCTGGAAGTAGCGTGCTTTCTCAAGCAGGTCCATCGATTCGGACTCTATTTCACGCCGGCTGGTTACAACGGAAGTTTCCGGGGTTGCGCCGTGAAGTACGAGACAAACCAAGGATCCGATCGCTACGATCCATTTTGCATGCATGTTTACGCTACTCATTTCGTATCCGAATTTTGTGGGCGGTAGACTGCAAACAGTCGAATTTTCGACGGTATACCAACTCCAATCAGGTTTTTGACATGTTCTCTGAAAATCTTTGCCTCTTGGACACAAGATTGTCGAAAATTCAACTGCTTGCGGTATACAGTAGCCGGAAAGCAGGCCGACTTGAGAAAAATGTATCACACTATGCGGGAGGATGTTCTGAAATTCTCGACTTGTTCCTCCAGCCATTTCCTCCAGCGAAGATACTTTTCAGGTAAGTACGCGCCTTTTTCATTCGGAGCGCAAACCGAATAGTCGAGCTGGGGCGGTGATAGCTGGGCGGCGACTGTCGCAGTGCCCAAAAGCGTCATTTCTTGCTCATGTAGCCGATAGACCGGTTGCTCTAAGCACGCTGCGAGTCCCAAGCCGATAAACGCCTCTCCGGCAAGGCCGCCCGACAGGAAAACTTCCGGACGCTTTTTTTCCTCCGGTAAATCGCATATGATCTGATGAATACGAAAAATTATTCCCTCCAACACCAGCCGGAGCTGGTCACGGACATGACAGTTCTCCGCGCTTTTTGAAAACGTGAACGGCATATCGGGTAACCAATACGGCGAGCCGATACCGGACGATTCCGGTAGACAAAAATTGTCGGGATAACGGTCAATATTGCCGGGCGCAATCATGTTTCGCCGATAGCCAAAATTAGCCAGAGAATGAGCGATACCATTGATCGTACCCTCAATAACGAATGTTGTCGTTCCGCCGGATTCAACTAGAGCTGGTCCCGCGAGATATCCCGGATGTTCCTGCATCTTAGAGCCAATCGGATGAATAACAAAACCGCCGGTACCCAGATTAACAAGTACAATATTCGAATTGCCTTGCTCAATGGGGAGCACGGCAGCTCCTTGATCCGCGAGAGTTGCTGTCACAATACCGCCGTTTTTCAGGGGTAACACGATACCGGTGGAGGACCGGAGTTCGGGCAGCAACGTCGAAGGAATGCCGAAAAATCGCAATATATCTTCGGACCATGCGCCTTGAGGATTGGTGAGCAGCGTTCGCGCGGCCATCGACCAGTCGGTTTGGTGCACATGATCTTTAGTCCAATGCCAGAGTACGAAGCTGTCGAGCGTACCAAAGAGGACACCCCCGGAATCGACTGCAGCCCTGATTTTTGTATCGGACGACAGAATGTTGGCGAGTTTCGGACCGGCGTAGTGGGGCGACAGGGGGAGCCCGGCATTTCGGATCCACTTACTTGCGGCCTTGGTATGTGAACGGCACCAGGGGGCCGCTCGTCGGTCCTGCCACGAAATCAATGGTGTGATGGCTTCTCCAGTTTCCTTGGACCAAAGTAAGAATGTGGACCTTTGCGAAGCGATGCCGACCGGGGTATTCTCAGGCAGTCCTCCAACAACCTCCTGAAGCAGCCCGGTGGCACTCCGGAGATATTCCAGTGGGTCGCTCTCGCGGATCAATCCGTGTCCAACGATTACGGGCGCCGGTACTCGCTTGATCCGTTGCAGAACCCCATCGCGATGAAGTCGTGCTGCCTTTACGTGGGTACTGCCAAGATCGATTGCCACGGCTGCTGTCATAAGGTTGTCCGTTTGTAACTTACTGACCGCAATCAGGTTTTCGCGTGAGCGCGTTAGGAGCGGAACGCGACTGCACGTGGCGCGATGCACGTGGAAACGTTTTCTAAGATCGTTGCCTAGCCCCAAATCCAGAGAACTTTGTTTTGCAGGATGCTTGGGCACCCCGGTGATCGTCGAAAATTCGACTGCTTGCAGTCTACGTCCATTTTCCCATGGCCGCACGGACTTCAGTTTCACGCTCTTCAGGAGTCCATCCCAATTCATTAGCCACGAGCGCCGCCGCCTCCTCCAACGCGACTTTGTTGATTGACGTCAGTGCCATGCACGGGATGCGCCTGCGGAGGAGATCGTCGAGATGTACGACCATTTCATTAGCTGCGCTATAAATGAGTTCAGCTTTAGCAAAAGGTAGTTCGGGTAAAAATCGTTTCCCTAAGTCAGGGTTTTTCTCAATGAGGTTAAATACACCTACTATTGCCGTCCCGTAGCGGTGCGCGGTAAACGCCGCAGTTTGTTGGTCCAAACCAAGTTTGATACCTGTATTCACGACTTTTTCTTTCCAGTTCGGAAAATTCTCTCTCGGTTTCCAGGGGAAATCCCGGGTTTCGGTAAGTGAGGGCGTGTTAGACGGTTTTTTTAGAATTTGCATGACCCGGTCGACAATGCTCCCCGCATCCGAACGTGCCGATGTGAATTTTCCGCCAACCGACATTAGATAGCCGTCGCACGGTTCCATTAGGAACCACTCGCGGGTTGTCGCGGAAGGGGATCTTTCCGCTTCATTACGCAACGCCCTTAACCCCGCAAATCCGCCGCGGATATTCTCCCGGGTTAATATTCCGGGACGAACATATCTGTTTACCTCGGTCAGTAAGTAGTCAATATCCGAATTGTCGATTCGGATATCATCCGGGTCGCCCTTGTAATCAGTATCTGTCGTGCCAACCAATGTTTGACCATACCACGGAAGTATAAAGATCATCCGCCGATCATTTTCAGTTGCCAACAGCATGGCATCATTGGTAGGCAACGGTGGGAATACGAGGTGTACGCCCTTTGTTAATTTAATCGTATTTTTCGGTGAATACCGCGTGCTGATTCCCCCAGCCCACGCCCCAGCGGTATTAACCACCACCGACGCTGTAACCTCAGTTGAATCTCTTCCATATAAATCCTCAACGACTCCTCCGGTCACTCGATCATCCTTAGACGTCAGTTTCGATAATCGGACGTAATTTAATGCGACGGCACCGGCATTGCAGGCGCCGGCTATCAATTCAAGGACAAATCTGGCGTCGTCAGTCTGGCAGTCTCCATAGGTAAATACGGTTCTCAATCCCGTATCCATCAGGAACGGATACTTGTCGGTGGCTTCTTTTCGCGAGAATGTTTTGTGAGGGGCTACCGGCTGTTTCCCGCCGGCGATCGCATCGTACAACGACAATCCGGCGCATAACCGAAATCTACCAACCCTGCTGGTATTGCTGACGGGTATGGCGAAGCGCATACCGTTAATACGGTGCGGCGCGAGCTCAGCCAATCGCTTACGCTCCCGGAGGTTCTTCCTCACGAGCCCGAAACGGAACTGTTCAAGATATCTAAGACCGCCGTGAATTAATTTAGAGGAAGCCGACGACGCGCCGGATGCCCAGTCGTTTTTCTCTACGATCGCGACTCTCAGGCCTCTTAGCGCCGCGTCAAATGCCGTCCAGGCGCCGTATACACCGCCGCCGATTACCAGCAGGTCGAATGAGTTCTCCGCGAGTCTGTTAAAATCACGAGTCAATCGCGAATTCCTCCCGTTATCGGCGATTTCTGTATGAATTTATCAAGATTTCCGGTTAGCCACCCGGGATTGTCAGTCATAATGATTTCCGCTCCGCATTCTAAGGCGATTTTCACCTGTCTTGGAACGTTGCAGGAAAATACCGCTACCTGTTTATTCCTTTGCCTGGCGAAATCAACGAAGTCTCTTGTCAGCTTCCGAATCGGGATGCATAATCCGGATATTGCATTCAGCTCCCGGGGTTTGATACGCATAATAGATTCCGGGTCGTCCGAATTGAGGATAAGATTCCAAGTATTTTCGTGAAAGTCGGGGTAATTAAGGACGTTCAAGTCGTAAGAAAGGATGAAAATATTTTTCATGCCAAACCGGGCGTTCTGTGTGGTCAGTGCTTCGAATACTCGCTGTGACAACGTCATTGAGCGCCCGGAAAGCCGATCTACGTTCCTTGACTTAATTTCAATGAATAACTGGGTCTTCGAAGCGTAATCGCGCAGCATTTTCTCGAGGGTAAGTATCGATTCTCCCGAAAATTTGGGTGAGTACCATTTCCCCATATCGAGGTCTCGGAGGCACTGATATGAGTAATCGGAAACCCGCTTGCGTCCGCCCTGAATTCTGGCGAGTGTCCGATCATGGTAAATAACCGGTACTTCGTCTTTCGACAACTGCACGTCAAATTCTATTCCGTCGATCGGGTACTTCAGTGCCGCGTCAAAGGCCGGACGGGTATTCTCCGGGGCCTCTCGCTGCGCGCCACGATGGGCGACAATACAAATATCGGATTGTTTTCTTCTTGAATTCGCCATATTGATAGCCGTCAGGGTCAGACCTCCAGTTTCAAGTTTTTGAGAGCCGTCAGGGGAGCCGTCAGGGTCAGACCTCCAGTTTCAAGTTTTTGAGCGTGCTCCATCTTTTCGAAGATCATTTATCTCGATAAGAAAATTCTCCCGGCGATTAAAAAGTTTCAAATTACCCCTGAGGTACTTTGAAAACGGCCTTCCTTACCGTGGCTGGCATTTCGCCGGCAATTACTTGCGGCATGTGGGCATCCTGCGGGAAGAAAACCATGAAGGTGCCGGTTCGAAATTCCAGGAACTCGGCGGTGCCCTGCAGTGCCTGAAAATCCGTTTCGGGATCATAGATATCCGCGACACAGTCGCTCTTGTGACAAACTCCCATGCGTTCCGTACCTTCGATCATAACCTGAATATCGATATATTTCCGGTGACACTCGAGAACGCACTCTGCAGGTGTGCGAGTTTGATAACGGTCAATGCTCACGTACGCACCTGTGTCACTGACCGTGTGCCTCCCATCCTGACGCTCCGCCAGCGGGGCGGAATCCAGAAATTCAGCAACTTCGGCGAAGCCCTGGTGTGCGTTTATGTAATCTTTAAAGTGTTCGATGCGATCGTAAATCATATAGACAAGGTTCGTGAGCGAATAGCGGGACTATGAGAGTTGTATTCTGAACATCCCGTCCGAACATCGGGGGGCTGACCTGAATGGCGCTAAGATAAGGGCTTAAAAATCTATTTGTCGAGTTTAAAAGAGTAATCAGATGACCACTGCCAAACGGACATTGAAGAATCGCAGGAGCGACTGAGAAAGCTCTAATCTTTGAGCATATTATGTATCGGTATACAATGAAACTCGAGTTTCAGGCCGAATCCGCGACCCCGAATATCGATCGCAAGCAGTCTAAGTTAGTGATCGATTGCACGCTGATATTTTCACCAATGGCGTAGCCTTCCTGCCCCGGATAGATCACCCATAAATGTTCCAGGTCCAGGTCCTTCAATGCCGTCGTCATCGACTTCGTACGTCGCGGAGCATCTCCATATTTAAACTCTGCTGCGTAATTCTTACCGTTACGTTGCCAGAACAGATCCACTTCGGCGCCTGCCTGCGTCGCCCAAAAGAAAAAACGATCGTCGGGCATACCGGAGAGTTCGATCAACTGATTCAGTGCAAAGCCTTCCCATGAGGCGCCCAGTTTGGGGTGACTCTCTAAATACTTATAACTGTCGACCGATTGCAGACGGTGGAAAAGTCCCGAATCGGTCAGGTAGATTTTCGGGCGCTTCACTAACCTTTTCGAGGTATTCGTAAACCAAGGGCGTAACACCCGGATCATGAAGGTGCTTTCCAGTATATCTACGTAGTGACGGATCGTCGTATCCGCCACCTGCAAAGAGCGCCCTAACTCCGAATAGTTGATATTGTTACCGTGGTAATGGCTTAGCATGATCCAAAAGCGCCGAAGCATCGCCGCCGGTACCCGGATCCCGAATTGCGGGATATCGCGTTCCAGAAAAGTTGTCAAATAATCCTCCAGCCACTTATTTGATAAGGCATCGTCGGGCGCCAGAAAAGCGCGCGGAAATCCGCCGCGCCACCAGAGTTGCTTCCATTTCGACTCACCAACTTCATCCAACGCAAACCCGTTCAGATACAAGAATAAAATTCGCCCTGCAAGTGTTTCATTTCCCTGACGGATCAAGTCGCGCGAGGCACTGCCCAGAATCAGGTAACGTGTATCCTGCTGCTGATCGACCAG
>JAJFLP010000081.1 GCA_021772635.1 Verrucomicrobiota bacterium
TGGAGTTCACGCTTCAGCGTGGTATTTCCTGCTCGGAACTTAAGAAACACGCCCCGCGACTGCGTGGGCGCGAACTCCAGCGGTCACGAATATATATAAATCCTTAGCTTAATGACATTGAGTTCAGGCTCGTCTCCCTAATTTGAAACAAAACCATTGGCGTACCTGGGATCGCTTCATCTCGTATAAATCTCAACGTAGTCATTCGCGGGTGCGCGATAAAAATTGTGAACGTTCACGAAATAGATAGTGACATAACTTCCGAATCTCAGAAGCGGAAATGCGCCAGTTCGAAAGAATTAATCGTTTGTCCTCATTGTCACGAATATCCAGAAATCGATGACGAAAGTGGGACAGTAACTTGTTTCAGGTGTAGCACAGTATTTACGAAGATTGGACGAGTTTGGGATTTACGCACCTTTAAGGAGGACGATAAGTCCGGATGGGCCGTTACTAATTTCGAGAATAATTATCGAAAAATCGGTACATTCATCGACGGGTATCAACATGCAGCGCGAAGCGGTATACCGGAAATTTTGGAGAGCTATCGACTGAGTAGGGTAAAAGACGCCATCGGCGAGCAACTTAGCACGGAAAAGTCGGGGCGACTTTTGGATATCGGGTGTGGCAACGGTTGGTTTGACTTTCGGCTGCGCGAACATTGGAACTATAGTGGCGAGATCATAGGTGTTGACATATCATCGTTCCAGATAAATCTATTTCTCGATCAGATGGACGCTCGACAGAGCCCTGCGATCTTTGCCTGCTGTGCCAATGGAGAATCTCTCCCGTTCGCGTCCGGATATTTCGATCATGTCGTTATCTCAGAGGTTCTGGAACACGTGGCTTCACCTCGAAAGGTAATTGCCGAGGCCGCACGCGTTTTGAAACCTGGAGGGAGGATCTATATTTCGACACCCTCGGGGCCGGTATGCCGCTTTTGGGATATAATATTGTGGCCTGCCAAAGTGATAAAGCGGTTATGGATACCATCACGAACAATTCCCGGCAACCAGATTTACGATTATCCGTTGTCAAAAAAACAATTGTTTAAAGTTTTTAGCGATACGGGATTAAGCGTTTTCGATTATCACAAATCGGTTTTCTTACCGCACGAATCCTATCTCCAATTTTTTCCGGAGTCAGTTTTGAGAATAATGTTGGTGATCGCCCGTTTGCTCGAGGTATTAGGCAGGTGCACGCAATTTATCGGACTTCATCATATGATAACGCTCACGCGCACAGTATCTACTGGGCACCGATAGGTAGATGCGGTGAAACGTATAGTCGTAACGATCGGCTCGGAAACCCCGATTGGGCAGTCGAAAATCTATGAAAACACGAATTCTATATGTCATTGACGATTTGGTAATCGGCGGTGCAGAACGGATATTGGTCGAACTATTGACTGGGTTGGATCGTGATCGTTTCGACGCCGACGTCCTTACGCTTTTCCCTGGAGAGGGATTAACCGCAGAGTTGGAAGACTGTGGTTTTTCGTGCCGGAACCTCGCGTTGACTAAGTTTAATATCGTAGCGGTCGCGTTCAGATTGCGTCGGATCATTAAAGAGGGAAATTACCCGATTGTCCAGTTGATTCGTCCCGTCAGCCGAATCATTGGAATGCTGAGTGTTTGCGGATTGCGTGACATACACCTAATTGCCCGTTACGATTCGATGGTTTCATGTGAGCTCTCGCGATTCAGAATATTTGAGCGTAAAGTCTTAAAGCGCTCGAGGAAAATAATATCACCATCCCGGGCGGTAGTCGATGACCTCTTTTTGCACTGCAGGGTGGATCCCGAGAAGTTTTTGATTTCATATAATGGAATCCGCAATGGCCATCATGTCGTTACCTCAGGGGTCGAAAAGGTTAATGGTGGCATTGTTGTAGGTACCATTGGGAATGTCAGTTGGAAAAAGGGGTTCGAGAACGGGCTACTTGCAATCAAGAAACTCAAAGAGGCAGTGCCCGATATAAAATATCAAATTGTCGGGAGAGACGATAAACAATCTTCTCTAACGCGGATGGTTAAAGACTTTGGCCTCACGGATACCGTCGATCTACTCGGTGAAGTCAGGGACGTGAGATTGTGCCTTGATAACTGGTCGATTTACTTTCAACCGTCGTTGACCGAGGGTTTTGGACTCGCGGTATTAGAAGCAATGAGTTACGCTAAACCCATTGTTGCATCAAATGTGGGGGGTATTCCGGAATTGATAGAATCCGGGGTAACCGGTTTGTTAGTCGATCCAGAGCAGATCGACAGTATGGCAAACGCTTTGAGTCAGCTTATTAACACGCCTTCACTGGCGCAGGAACTCGGGTTAAATGCGGCAAAAACTGCTTCTGAAAAATTCAATTGTGAGAAGATGATTCAGGA
This sequence comes from Verrucomicrobiota bacterium, assembly GCA_021772635.1. Lineage (GTDB taxonomy): Bacteria > Verrucomicrobiota > Lentisphaeria > JABSQK01 > JAJFLO01 > JAJFLP01. Next base: position 2,385 of record JAJFLP010000081.1, read on the forward strand.
TCACGAGAAACTATACACCAGTATTCTAGAGACACAGTCAGGCGATCATGAGTGATAATAATAGAGATCTTGCGCTTCAGATTAAACGTGCGAATCGAGACGTTTATAACGAGATGTCTCCCGAGAAGTATAATGAGAACGAAAGTATTTTTAACGAGCGTCGGCAACGCACCTGTAGTAAGATTTTGTCGGAGGCGGCACACCTCTCGGGTGCTGGCAGCTATTTGGATATCGGAACTGGAACCGGAAATTTACTGAAAATAGCGAAGAATCATTTCGATGCGTGCTACGGAGTTGACATAAGTGAGAATATCTTGAGCAAGGTGAAAAGTGACCTTGACGGCTGCTATTTGGCAGCTTCCGATGCCGAATCACTTCCATTCAAAGGTGAGTTCTTCGATTGTATCTCATGTTACGCGTTATTACATCATCTATATGATCACCAGGCGTTATTCAGGGAGTGTGCAAGATTGCTTAAACCCGGCGGGACATTGTATACGGATCACGATCCAAACTACTATTTCACTCGCTTCTACCGTATCTACTATCGACTGAAGTACTGGAATCGACCCGGGTTCAGCTCCGACACCGAGGAGCTAGCCGAGTACCACAATACGAAGTCGTCCGGCATTAACCCGGAGAGATTGAAAGAACAGTTGATTCAGGCTGGATTTAGTAATGTTGCCGTCCTTTACCGCAGTACCGATCGATCCGAATGGAGCGGCGTAGCCTCAGTTGTCGCACCGACCTTGCGGATTTTGGCAAAAATCGTTCCACTCAAGACATTTTTTACACATTTCTCGATAATCGCGGTTAAGTAAAGTTCGGTTGCTGACCGAATGGGATATGCCAACGATCGCGGATTTTCGACGTCCTAGCAATAAGGATTTTGAGAGATTTCGCGATGAAATTGTGTAATTAATTCAGAACAATGATGAAACATTAGCCGGATTAATGGGTCGTAACCTACAGTGACATGAAAGTAATCTTTCTCCACTGACAGCGTAGCGCTGTCAGCCTCCCCGACGAGCGGCCTCCCCCATGGCCGCTCGTTTTTTTTTGCGCGCAATTACTGTTGAGATAACGGGCGGCTTTGGGAATCAATAATCGATAGAGGAATCGCCTGATATCGTCACCTGTCCTAAAATAAGCGAACATTCGTAATCTTACCGGTTTTTCGAAGTGAAATTTGGAAAGGGATTACGATTATGATTACGAGTACGATTGCGAAGAAAATCCAATGAAAAGTTCGTTGGAATTAGCACTAGACGACAACATAATTCGGCGCATAATTAGACGATTCATATTGACTCGCCGCGATAAACGACGATTATGATGAACCGACTATTATCATCAAGGTCCCTTCAACTGTATTTTAGACTGCAAGCAGTTCAATTTTTGGATGACATCAAACGGACGACGTAATAAGTCTCGGACGAGATTTCGAAAACCCGAAAACGTCAGTATATTCTGCAAGCAGTCCAATTTCGGTTTGAATAGACGAACTCTCATTTATGTTGTGAGAGAGACGGTTTGAGTTAAGCGTGCAAGAGATTCCGATCGATATTTCCAACACTCCAAGGCGTTCAGATTTCCCGAATTTCAGTAGCCCCTATGTACGACTTTGACAGTATTATCAACCGACGCGGAACCGGAAGCATCAAATGGGATAGATATCCCGATTCGGATGTGATTCCAATGTGGATCGCCGATATGGATTTTAAGGCGCCACTCCCTGTATTGTCGGCACTCGAAGATGATATAGAACACGGGATTTTCGGATATTCACAGCCTAAACCGGAGTTAATTGAAACGGTACTGACATATCTGAAAATAAGCTACAATTGGGAAATTTCCCCGGAGTGGATCGTTTGGCTCCCCGGCGTAGTCACCGCATTGAACGCTACGTGTCGCGCTTTCTGCGCCGACGGAGAGAGCGCTTTCACTACGACGCCAATTTATCCACCGTTTCTTTCCGCGCCGTCCAACTTTGACCGTGAACTCATTACGGTGCCGCTACACGACGAGAGCGGATACTGGCGGTTTTATATAGACGAGTTCGAGCGTGCGATAAAAAATCACACGCGTTTGTTCATGTTATGCAATCCGCACAACCCGACTGGGCGCGTGTATACGAAAGCAGAGCTCACTGAGATCGCGGGACACTGTATTCGGCATGATATGATAATTTGCTCAGACGAGATTCACTGCGACCTTATAATGGACGACCTCGTACATTTACCTATTGCGACGTTAAATTCCGAGGTAGCCGATCGCACGGTTACTTTGATGGCACCGAGTAAAACGTTTAATATTCCCGGGCTTGGCTGTTCGTTTGCGATTATACCCAACCACAAATTGCGCCGCACATTTCTTCGCGCGACGCGCGGTATCGTCCCCGAAACGAACAGTTTGGGGTACACAGCGTGCCTTGCCGCTTACAAGCAGAGGGAACCTTGGTTGAAGGAGCTACTCACATATCTACGTGCAAATCGCGACTTAGCATTTCACACGATAAACGAGAAAATCGGTGGTATGTCGATGAACAAAGTTGAGGCGACCTATTTAGCCTGGATTGACTGTCGCGCCCTGGACTTGCCGGACGCGTGCAGGTTTTTCGAGGATGCCGGTGTCGGCATGTCAAACGGGAAATTGTTCCGCGGGGACGGTTACCTCAGGTTGAATTACGGATGTCCCAGGGCGTTGTTAGAAGAAGCGCTAAACCGTATTGTTCGTGCTCTTTAGAATTTGACGTTCCGTATTATCCTTGCCTGTTCACTATACGCGGTCACGGGAGTGACAGTCCTTCCATTGTGTCATTGATAGTTCAACGAAGTACTAGCTTTAAAATAAGCGAAAATTCCGGTTGGTAATCTTACTCTTACTCGTGATCTTTCTGGTTTTTTCGAGGTGAAATTCAGGAAGGGATTACGATTATGATTACGAAGTACGATTACGAAGAAAATCCAACGAAAAGTTCGCTGGAATCAGCACTAGCGTTGTTCAGTCATCGACACGTTTTATGCAGGCGATAATTTCCCTACCTCTTGTTTCTGGAATAACACGAAACCAATGAGAAACGACAGCAGGATATAACACATCGTATAACCCGATGCATAAAATAAGTAAGTCCCCGGAATCATCCGCTTGTTGACGAGAGCGTCCGCCATCCAGTAAAGCTGCCAATTCGGAAGTAGACAGCGTAAAATTTCCGCTACCAAAGGTTTCAGCGGGTCAAGAGTCTGATAGATCAAACTCGTCGGCGTGTCGAGTCCCCGCGTCACTGTATTAGCCTGAAGATAGTAGTAAGTTACGGCGGCACCGAGCACGAGTAAAACAGACAGGCCCTTCACGTTTGGGGTAAGGCGTTTGGCTCCCGATCGGTTCGCACGACAACGGGACCTCCAGATAATTATCGATGCGACAATTAAAATTATAACGAGGGGAGCCACCCGGTTTCCGTCGTACTTGTAAATATCCTTGTGGGGAAAATTTATGATTGTAAAATAAAGGTAATCCGAGATGAGACCGAGTAAGAATACAACGGTACAAATTGTCAGATTAGAAATCATGTTAAACTGAACGGAGAGCGCCGTTGCGATTGCGGCCATTGCGAAGACGGAAAACAATACAAGTAATATTGCTGACAGAAGGTTGAGTGAGTACCCCGAATACGGTTCGGACTGTATCGCGGAACGATATGGAGGAAAACAATAAACGAATACAGCAGTTCCGGTTAGAAATACGAATAGCGCGAACGAGGTCACTGACGCGAAGGAGGTTCTCCTGAAATAATTACTGATCGTGCCGACTAAACATGATACCCCGACGGCAACGGTGTATATCAGGAGAATCCCCTTATCGAGATCAAACTGATCTCGGGCTACACGAACCGTTAACATCGTTGCAGCGCCGCTGACCCAGACGAAGAGCAGTGACACTGAAAGAACCCCGATTATCTTCGCGAATAAGAAAACTGCCGGCGAGACGGGCTTTGAAAGAATAAGCTGCGCGGTTCCCCCCTCGATTTCGCGAGAAACCGTATCCGCCGCGTTTAGGACTGCCACCACCCAACCCAGGACCATGATAGTTGCAAGACAACCGTCAGTGACTAGCTTGTGATGGTCATTAAATGCGAAAAGTGCAATTACGGGGTGAACGCCAATGATAAACAATGACGTTAATAGCGCCACGATGAAGTTTGCTTGGCGTACGCATTCACGTGCCGTATGGTGAGCGATATGTAAGAAGGCGCGTATCATCAACGCTCGTTATTATCGGTAGGTTACGGGTGGCGGTCGCGCTTAACCGTGGAGTTCGAGAGTTCGTGGTGGTGGTTATACGCCGCGAGATCCTTGGCGTGATGTATGTCAAAGGGTCGCCTCAATTGGAGGACACGCGGCGGCGTTCTATACCAACCAAAAATTGGATAGGCCACGCGCTAGTTCGAGGGCTCTGAGGACTTATTTGGCGTCCACTTTTCGTTGGTTATGTAACCCCCGAAGAAATCAGTGGATGCAGCGGGTTTCAATCTTCCGTTCTCGTCGAGCTGATTCAGAAGTACTAGATAATCGAAACCTAAGTGTTTTAGTCTCAACATCTCGCCGACTGAAAACGCAATAGTTTCCCAATCGTCATTTGCAATCGACCATGTCGCCACACGATCTCGAGTTAGCGCGATATACTCGTCCGAAACGTAGGAATCATTCCCGAGAAATAACACTTTATTGGGTTGTAGAAAATCAATAAATTTCAAATAATCATCTTTCGATATTTCGAGCGTTTCTTTTGTCGGCGAAAGGAAATATATTGTTTCGGGTTCATTGGCAGTGGGGAGTAACAAAATTGGTTGTTTGATTTCGAATTGAACCAGTTCTGCTAGAATTCGTGACTTTACATAGTTACTCGTGACCAAAAGCGTTTCAACACGTTTAGCGCGATTTCGCTCCATCCAGTTCAGCGGGTTCCACCAACTCGCGTTTGACGTGGTAGCGAAAGATAAAATTGTAACCCCAACAACAAGTAATTTAAATGGGTTTGAAAATTGGCGCATGTTAATGGCTCCTTCGTGGGATTTTAGCTATGCCAACCGTCTTATTATGAACGAGTTAAGTTCTCTCGCGACGAATCGCGTGAAGTAATCAGGCTAAGAGGTGCGGAAATCAAAGCAGTTTTTTGCGTCCTTTGCTTCGTCTCATAGTTTAGGCAAACTGGTAGTAAGTGTCAAACGCGGCGGCTGAAATAAATCGGGATAATTTCGTGGAAAAAATAATTCCATTCATCAAAACCGACTCCGGGGTGCCGAGTCGCGTTGCAATCTTTCTCAGCGGTGCCGGGACAAATGCCATTCGTATTCTCGAGAAGCAAAAAGAAAGTGCGCGAAATAGCTTTGAGGTCGTTGCGCTATTCACTGACCGTCCAAAGACGAGCAATGCACAAAATTTAGCTACAGAATTCGGTATCCCAGTAGTCGACAATGACATCAAACAGTTTTATCGCGAACGCGGTTGTGCGCGGGTGTCGATCGCAACTGACGAGGGCAAAAGTGTTCGCGAGGCGTGGACGAATGCAGTACGAACACAGTTGGCTCCGTTTCGAATCGATTTTGCACTATTCGCCGGGTTTATTCCGCTGACCAATCTTGCCGGAGATTTTCCATGCCTGAATGTGCATCCGGGGGATTTGACTTACAAAAAAGACGGGAAACGTTACCTTGTTGGTCTTCACACCGTACCCATTGAACGCGCTATCCTTGAGGGGCTTTCAAGTTTACGTTCAAGCGTTATAGTCGCCGCCCCCTATTTCGAAGACGCCGGCAACATGGATACCGGCCCGATCCTTGGCATTTCCGACGAGGTCCTCTTAATCTTGGATGGACACAGGCTACAATATTTGCGGGAGTGTGCGGCGCGACGGTCGCCGGTGCGACCGCGAATCGGATACCAGGATGACTTGGAGAAGGTGGCTAAATCTAACCAGGAACGGTTAAAGGAGTTCGGGGATTGGCAAGTATTTCCGAAGGTTGTCGAGGAGTTTTCGCGTGGAAACTATGGGGTATCTGAGTCCGGAATATTACATTATAAGAAAGATCAAGGCTGGGTGCCAATTACAACGGTAATATTCGGTACTCGCGACAAGGAATTCCTACTATCCTAACTTTGGGTGATTCGGCGAATCGTGTCCAACTGCCGTTAACTAATTTTACAAGGATTTAACCGACTTCAGTGAGAGCAGGCAGAAATGTTTTATGGGCTTTTACCGCCATTATCTCGGAAGTGAGCTCGAGTTGAGTTTGCTTATACTGCAAGTAGTAAAAATTTCGGTCCGACGGACTCCGCTCGTGCGGAGATGACTTCAAACCAAGTACGTAAGAAATATCGAACGATTTTTCGAAAATTCGAAGGCGTTCCGTATATATCGCAAACAGCGTCTAATCGTTAACTTAAAATACAGGATTTAGATAATGTCACGTAAAGCGTCAATGACGAGAAATACTAAGGAAACTAAAATTACGATAGCCTTCGAAATAGACGGAACCGGCGCAACAAATATTGAGACGGGAATACCGTTCATGGATCATATGCTCGAGTTATTTGCGCGACACGGATATTTCGATCTCGACGTGGCCGCGCAAGGGGATCTGGAAGTGGACGCGCATCACACAATGGAAGACTTAGGAATTGTTTTAGGTCAGGTGATACGCGAAGCTTTGGGCGACAAACGCGGAATCTGCCGATATGGATGCTATTCATTACCCATGGACGAGTCCTTGGTAAATGTAGCGCTGGATCTATCCGGACGTCCGTATTTAGTGTTTAATGTGGATTGCCCCGTGGACCATCTAAGTGGTATCGGGACACGTTTATTCCAAGAGTTTTTTCAGGCGCTTACGAATAACCTTGCGCTCAATCTGCACATCGATCTCGTTCGCGGCGAAGAAACGCACCACATTTTAGAGGCCGTGTTTAAGTCATTCAGTAAAGCACTTGATCGTGCAACTGCACTAGACCCGCGGGAAAAGGAAATACCGTCAACTAAGGGGATGTTATCATAACGGACGACACACAAATGTTTCACGTTATTCCGGCAATTGATATAATCGATGGCCGATGCGTGCGGTTGGAGCAAGGTGACTACCGGCGGGAGACCGTCTATCCTGATTCGCCCCTAGAGATGGCGAAAGTGTGGACCGCGCATAATGCGAATTTGATTCACATTGTCGATCTGGATGGCGCGCGAACCGGGAGAATCCACAATTTGGAGGTGGTTTCCGAAATTTGCCGCGGCTTATCTTGTCCGTGTGAGTTGGGCGGCGGGCTTCGAACACGACAGGATATTGAACGGGTTCTAAACGCCGGTGTTTCCAGGGTTGTATTCGGAACGGTCTTAGCCGAGAACCCCGAATTAGCGGGGGACTTCGTTAACGAATTCGGAGCCGACAAAATCGTTGCGGGATTGGACGCGAGAAACGGTAAGGTAGCCACACAGGGATGGCAGGAAAACACCGCGGGCGATATTTTCGAATTAGCAAATATACTCGTTGATCACGGAATTACCCGCTTTATTTACACCGACATAGCGACGGACGGGATGTTCACCGGCCCGAATTTGGAGACCGTGGGTAAGCTTTGTGATAGTGTCGCGTCAGCAATGATCATTGCTTCCGGAGGCGTTGGTTCGGGGGAGGATGTGAGAGATCTTGTAAAGCTTCGAAGGCCAAATCTGGAAGGTGTTATAGTCGGTAAGGCACTTTACGACGGGCGTGTTTCGTACGACGAATTAAGTAGCTTCATTCGTAACGATTAGACTAGCCTGATCGAGCTTGCTGCTTTCCCGTACGGACGCCTACGAATTAACGTCGTCGGTCCAGCCCATCTCTTTCGTGACTTCTTCGAACACCTCTTCCAAATGTAGCGACACGTTCAGTGCAAATGCATCTAAGCGTACAATTGAATTGGCAACCGCGTCTCCGGTGGCATTTCCCGCAAGTCGCTTGGCGAGGCAGGCGAAAATGATACGAATCGGCTCCAACCTTGCCACAATGTCCTGCTGACAGTCATCGATTTCACCGCGGTGTTTAAGCAGGAATTTGTTGATTAGGTGCTTGCTTAGTTCTTCGTTCGTGGAAAAGGGACGTAGATCTCTTAGCAACGGTTTGAATTGGCTCCCTATCGGGCAACCGCTGGAAAAGACTGCTAATTGGACAAACGTCGATCCGACTTCCTGTAATTGCCATTTTACCGTAGTTGATCGGTTTGCCCAATCGATAACAGTCGCGGTGACGTTTTCGTACGAAAAACGATTTTCCAAACGTAACAACGTTGATTCCAGAGACTCAGCTGCTGGGCAATGTGAAATTTCTTCGCTATTCAGCGGGCAACACGAGCATTTGTGAAAGTCCAACTTTGTCCACGAAGTTTCATCGTCCAGATTTGGAACGACGAAGGTACCCGTTTTCGTTAATTCGATATAGAACGTTTCCTCGACGCCGTCTGCGAACTGTATTGTCAATTCATTAAACCAGGCAGTGGACTCTAATTTGGGAATGTTCTTTTTCTTACCAAACATGACAGGCGATGATGTTATAGGGTTGCAATGCAAGCAATAGAGTTTTTGGACGGTGCAAATTTATACGAGACACCCAAAAGAAATGCCGATCTAAAAATTCTAAAGCGGGTTGTACGCTATCCGGTTTTCACGACAAATAAATCCAGTGTGATTGTGTTAGCCGAAACCTTGCGACTTACCAGGTGCCCGCAGTGACACGCCAAAAAATTCGGGCCACGGTTATGTTGCGGCAACAAGTAATTGGCTTGTAGCAGAATACTGATGAATTATTCCAGCTAGCTTTTCATCGAATTTTCTTCGTAATCGCAATCCATTTCCAAATTTCACCTCGAAAAACCAGAAAGACTACGATTAAGTGTAAGATTACGAATCGGAATTTTCGCTTCTCTCGGGGCTAGAGCATTAACAATAACTCAGCATAAAGCGTTTTGAAAGTGGTGAACGCAAATCAAGAACTTAATGTGGCGGCGTAAAATCGATTTCGACAATAAGCTTTACTCTAGCCATTCACGTACGGTGCCCATCTTGACACCATCAAGAAGTTATCTTACCTTGTCCCACACCGCTGTTCGGTAAAAAGAGGATTTACGGATGCCTAAAATTTACAAAGTTCAGGTCAATGAGGCGATAAAACTGAGTTGCCGAGGCAATAAAGATTTTGAACTAAAGAAAAATGACTGGTGTATAATTCGTTGCGGTAGATACGATGATTATGGGCGTGTAATCAACGTCGACAGTGTTTCTGCCGATAAAGATACACGGAACTTACCCTCGGTGAAACGTCGCGCTACACTTGTTGATCAGGGGAAGGCCCACGAGAACAGTGTTCGTAGCAAGTCGTTTCATCGCCAGGCGTTAAGTAAAATTACGGATCTCAAGCTTCCAATGAAATTGATTGTAACCCACTACGCTTTCGATAGGAGTTTGGTTGTCTTCGTTTTTACCGCTCCCGAACGTGTTGACTTTCGCGAGTTGGTCCGGGAATTGAGTCAAACGTTGAAAATAAGTGTGGAATTCCGCCAGATCGGGCCGAGGGACTATGCGGGGATGATAGGCGGCGTTGAGACTTGCGGTCGCGTGCTTTGTTGTTCTACTTTCCTTACGAATTTCGTCAGTATTAACATGAAAATGGCTAAAGACCAGGGACTTGCGTTGAATCCATCTAATATTATAGGTGCATGCGGGCGGCTGAAATGTTGTCTGTCTTACGAGCACGAAGGTTATAAGATGTTGATGCAGAGTCTGCCGAAGGTCGGGTCGCGCTGCAAGTGCGAGGGATGTGACGGGAAGGTTATTGATCGAAATCCGCTGACTCAAACGGTCAAGGTATCTTTGGAGGACGGTGGCCGCGTCGTTACCGTTCCTGTATCGGAAATAACCCGCGCGTGACTGAAGCTGTATATCGTGATTTCCGTGAAAAAACAAGAAAACTCCGAGTTATACCGCAAGCGGCACATAACGATCGTTTTCGAGCCGTCGACCACGCGTTTTGCTGCCGAGTATTAACTTCCGCCATTGATTAGATCAGCTATCGCGTGACATGATGCCGGCTAAAAGTATCCTTCGGAATCTCTTGTCTGAGTAATTCTACGTCATCCCAATATCGGACTGCGTGCAGTCTACAGGAAAAATAGGTGCGATTATTACCTTCGGATCTACACAACACGGTACCAGTAAATTACTGGTCGAGAATCGACGCTGCCTGTTTAGCACATTCTATATTGCCGCTGTTATATTAATAGCGCCGTTCAAGTTTGGTTCTGTAGTAAACACGACAGGGATCGGTTTCTATCCGCAGACAGGTTTTGCTTGGATTTTCTCCCCATGGCCTCCATTCCTGTTACCGGCAGTCACAGGCATTGCATTAGGACTCTCGATGTGGTCCGGGCTGAGTATTTTTCCCCGTGACTTCTCGCGATACAAGCACCTGCTATTGCCGATAGCGTCGTTGACGATTGTTTCTTTTATTGGAATAATTCGCACAACCGAATACGACGCAGCGATACTCTTCATCTGGTACTTAATCGCTGTATTGAATTTTGTTCTCGCGGTATTCATTCAACTGAGAAATCATCCCACCGCCCGCACGTTATTTCTCGGCAGCATAGCCGTCGGCACCGTACTATTGATTGTCTCCGGACTGAACCAGGTGATGTACGGATTTGACGAAACTCGGGAGCTGGCGATTCGACTTGCCCGTGAAGAGAATCGCCAGTTAACACCGGATCTCTTGAATCGGCTTAATCAGACGCGGGTATTCGCTACTTTTACCTACCCAAACAACTACGCAGCGCATCTTATTCTTACGTTACCCATTACAATATATTCTACTTGGAGTTTTGCTCGAAAATTCAATCCTGTGCGAGTAAGTCAGATGGTCCTAACAACCGTGATGACTGCTACTTCGATGCTGGTACTGACGCTAAGTGGTAGCAGAGGGGCAGTCTGCTCGTTATTCATCGCGACGGCAGCAATTATTCTAGCAGACCGGCGAATTGTTCGCGTTTTGAGCGATAGATCGCGACGTATGATCCCCTTCGTAGCGGTTTGTCTCATATCAATCTTTGGAGTCGCAGTATTTATGGTATCGAAGGACAGGGATTTTGCTTCGATTGGCGCGCGATTTGATTACTATCAAGCGGCCCTGAAAATGTTTCTACACGCGCCCCTTCTAGGTGTAGGGCTCGGTGAGTTTTTTCCTTGGTACATGCGCTTGAAACCCCCGGGAGCTGAAGAGACCCGCCTGGTGCACAATCTGTTTTTAAATTTTCTCTCCCAATGCGGCTTGTTTGGTGGTATAGCGGCGGGGTATTTTCTGCTCCAGCCGTTATTGATTTTGAATGCTGTGATTACCGAAAAATTACGGGCGGTTTCGTTTCCCGTATCAGTGGCTGGGCTCGCAGGTTGTTTAGCTTGGAATATTCATTCCTTGACGGATTTCAATATTCAGATTCCGGGTACGGTATTAATCGCATCGATTTTGCCGTTACTAATCATCCGAACGCCTCATTCCCAACCGGAGAAATTGGCGCTCCGATTCATCCCCGGCGGTGTAAGAGTGATTTTCGTTGGGCTCGTCGTAATTGGTTTGTGTTGTGTAATTCGAATTCCCGGCGAGAGATCTTATCAGAGGTTTTACAGCCGCGTCTATGAAGAAGCAGCGCTTGAGGATATTATTCACGAAGTACAGAATATTGCCCGTCTACTGCCGAACTCACCGTATCCGTGGGATCTTCTAGGGCGCATTGCAATTCAGAAGAATAACTATCCGGTCGCAGAGATGGCGTTTACTGAAGCGCTTCAGAGGACTCCTCATCGCGCGTCATATTCTGCATATATGTCACGGTGTTTTCTTGCGAAAGGCGATCTTAAAAGTGCCGAGGAAAGTATTGCCCACGCTTTAACCTGGTACCCGCATAAACCAGAGTTTCGCGAAATCGCGAGATATATTGATGGCCTTAAACTTGGTATGTAGCGTTCTCGTTCGACACGAAAGTAGGAGTCAAGCTTTACCGCACGCGAGTGACGTCGTCACAATGTATACTGAACATCTTCGAGTTTTCGAAATACCGTTCGGTATCTTATAGCTGATAAATTCAAAGTCGTCCAAAAATTCGACTGCTTGCAGTCTATACCAACAATCGCGGAGTTTTTGAAAAATCGTTCGGAATTTCTTACACAACTAATTCGAAGTTGTTCAAGAATTCGACCGATTGTCGCCTAACCTGAAGGGTCCGTATATGCCTACAGTAACCGAACAGAACGGTTCTCGAATCTATTTTTTTAGTAACGAACCCGAAAAGAGCCCTCATGTCCGCGTCGAACGTGAGGACTGTACTGCATTAATTTTTCTCGATCCTGTGAGGGTTGTAGAGAGTAACGGATACGACCTCGATTCTCTATCGAGCTTGGAATCCTTCATTATTCAGAATCACGACGAACTATTGGGTAAGTGGAATGGGTATTTTGGCATCAGCAGCGGATGAGCGTATCCAAGACGTGGTAGTCACTGACGAAACGTTAACGTTTATTCTTGAGGATAAACGGCATATTTCCGTACCGCTATTCTGGTATCCGAAATTGTTTGACGCGAATGATAAACAACGGTCTGAGTGGCGGCATTGCTGCGGTCGATATGGAATTCATTGGCCCTATATCAACGAGGACCTGAGCTCGCTCGGTTTATTAGTTGGCAAGCCAGCCCCGAAGGTTTCCAAATCAACCTGAGTCGACGGCTCGAAAAATCGTGTGCGTGCGGTCACCTCAACAGCGACTTAAAATCCATTTGAGCCACACAACTTTATAAATGGCTTCGAGCACGATTCTTTTGCTCATCTTGGATTCACCAACGCGTCGATCTTCAAATGTGATTGGCGACTCGATAAACTTCATTCCAGCCTTGTATGCGCGAGCTTTAAGTTCAATCTGGAAGACATAGCCTTCCGACACGATGCTCTTGATGTCAATAGTTCGTAAACATCTATTCGACCAAAAATTAAAGCCGCCGGTCACGTCGCGTATGGGGAGTCGTAATATCGTCCGAGCATATAGACTCCCACCTCTACTGATTAGTTTCCGGAGTGGGCCCCAATTTACGGTTTCTCCGCCCTTGACATAGCGAGACCCGATAATAAAATCATACGCTCCTGATTCAATATGCCGGTTAATTTCCCGCAGTGCCTCGGGGGCGTGCGAAAAGTCGGCGTCCATTTCGCCAATGAAATCATAATTATTATCCAGTCCGTGTTTGAATGCTTTAAGGTACGCGGATGCGAGGCCGAGTTTTCCGGTTCGTTCGATTAGGGTTACATTGTCGCAGGTTCCCATTAACTTTTTTACAATCTTTGCCGTCCCGTCGGGACTACCATCGTCGATTACGACAATATTGAAGTCTAACTCCAACTCGTTAATCGCTGTAATAATATTCGCGATATTTCCCGATTCATTATAAGTAGGGATACAGATTAGCTTCTTCATCGGGAAGCGGATCTTCCGTTATTTAAGGTTAGTGGATTAATCGCTTTCGAGTTTTTGACAGGGTGTTGTCTGTGTGACTCCTGCGTCGGTTGGTGGGTTGCCGTTCGGCCAATTCACCGCCGTTTTATCCCTCTGTTGACTCGATCCGCACCAGCGGCCTCGCGGACGTTCCAAAAGCGCTGGGACGTTCCAGCTTAAAATTTACGGTGCAACGAGAATTCGTCCGCCGGGGCGACAGCGCGCTATAGCGATTTAACGCACTCGACAATAACTTCGGCTGTCAGCCCGAAGTGTTCCCAGGTTTCCTCGTGTCCGTCTGAAGGCGCAACTCTCGGATCAACGATACCCACGTGGTCCAGCTTCATGTCACAACCATAAGAAGCCGAGGATACGACGCTGGCAAACCCACGTAGACCGTGCGTACGCGTCGCGATAATGCCATCTTCTACGGTTACAATTCCGCCTCGATACTTCCTGAATAATGTGGCGAGGCTGTCTTCCGGCAAGGGGAGTCCGTTTACGATATATACATCTGTCGGGCACCTGGAGTCCGTTAACTTTGCGGATGCCAATTCTGCAAGATAGGCAGGCGCTCCGATTGCCAATATCGCGTGTTCTGCTTTTTCGTAGCTACGGAACTTCGTGATCGGCTCCCACGCTGCGTCGGTTTGCCAAAGCGGCTCATTCGAGTCCTGACGACTTAATATCGGGAGTACGTCGCGCGGAATACCGATAATATGGCCGCCGTAATGTGCAGCCAGGTCGCGCACCGCAATAAACGCCGCACGCGCATCCGCCGGAGCATAGAAACGGTGAAGATAGGGGAGATATCCGATTGCGAGCGATATCCAATCCAATCCCCATCCGGAGAAGTGGTCGCGGCCTGTGCACGCGCCTACATGAGATAGATGGAAGGCAACATTCAGTCCTTCGTTTGCGCCGTTAAGATTCCGTTGGTACCTCCACATCTCGAATCCCTCCCGAGCAATTCCCTCGAAAAACGCGGCGAATGTCGAAAAGACCGTCAACTGCGGAGCAGAGGAGCTCATAGCTAAACCGTTCGCCATAAGCGCTGCTATCTGCTCTTCTATACTCATTTCAAACTGGTGATCTCGTCCAAGTGACTTCCGCGCTTTAAGTAGTTTTGTCGATGGATCCAGGTCGCAACTTACTACGAACACACTTTCCGGGAATTCTGAAGCCACCGCGGCATACGCCGCTTCGCTTCCGGCGCGGGCACTGACCTTCTTACCCGGGACGGGTAAATCTAGACCTCTAACAACCTCGTCGGAAAGACGAAGATTTTGGCTTCCTGGGGCCGGCCTAGCGTGGGTTGTAACGACGCGTGGAGGCGCACTTGTAAGTCGGCCCAACGCGTTCAGCTGGCCTTCCGTCATCTTCATCATCGGATTATCTAATATCGCTGCGGCATCCCGTCCTTTCATATGGCCATCGTGGTGACCGGCGCCGCCCGGCAATTTATTCACGAGGAATAGATTCTCAAGCATCGGGACGATATCTCGATAACTCATCAGCGCCCCCGGTACCCACACTCTCGTATCCATCGAGACACCTTGCGTTCCTGCGAACTCTCGTGTTTCATCTTGAATTCCATACATTCGGGCGAACTCTTCGAGATCCATGGGCTTGTTATTCGCAGAGTCGTATCCGGTTGGGTAAATGAGGCTCGGGCGGCCCCGTTTGGCTAGACTCTTTGCTTCGCGATAGGCGGCGTAAAGGCCTGTGACGTCATGCAATGACTGCGTCTCAATGATATCTATTCCCAGTGCTTCGATGATTGGGCGCGGGTCTTTATCCATTATATCTGATGTCGCCCCCGACAATTGGATCCCGTTTCGATGCATCACGAAGGTGATCGGTGCGCCATGTAGATCGGCACCGTTAAAACCATTAAGTGCTTGTCCGGATATCCATCCAGCGTCACCGCAGTGAGTAACGACCCAGGCGTCATTGCCCAGAAGCGCGCGTTTCCCAAGCGCTTGTCCGACTGCTGCGGGGATCATTACCCCTAGGCGGCCGCCGTTTAGCTGGGTTCCACCCGGTAGCCAAGAAACGTGCCCGGGAATATCTATACTTCTGCGGAATCGGTTAATGACGTGTTCCCGGTCAATGAAGCCGTATGTTGCAAGGCACGAGTAATACCCAATACTTGTGTGGGCATGCTCGATCGTATAGGCGACCGTATCGAAATCAGTGATCGCTAATGTCATTGTCAGGGCTGGTATTAAGTCGAGACCACCGCCCAGATGATCCAATTCATTGATCGTGGCAAGTGATTCGAGAGAAAGAATCGCAGTTTTCGCTGCTTCTATTTCAAGGGCCTGGAGTATCTGTACCTGCTCGTCGTCTAGTCCAGAAGTTGCGCGGATATCAATCCGGAATGGTAATACTTCGGATTTTATTTCTTCGCGCATGTACGCAGAGTTTTGCAGTAACCGGGAATTTACTTTTTCCTGCCGAGACCGAAGGATATCTTTGTTATTCATCATGGCTAATTCTCTTTTGGAGATGAGTTATACTGCAAGCAGTACAATTTTTGGAAGACTCTTAACTTATCACCTAAGGGGTTCCGAACGGTATTTTCGAAAACCCAATGACGATGGGTATACTCTAATGTTTGCGAATCGGTAATAAATATCAAAAAGATTGATTAACAAGGAGCACAGTTTCTAAACTAGAAATTATGATTGCTCGATGGGTGTTGAAGCGCGTGGTTCGCGGCGGCGGTGCCCGCCCCCCGACGTCGGTCACTCTGTCTCATAACTACGTAGACGTTGGAGCGGACACGACTATCGAACGGGCTTCCGACTGGCCGTTTTTTAAACATTAGCTGATTATTTCGATATTTTCGTTAATTATTTTTCAAAATTTCTATTGACATCCGGTCGTACGGCAATAACTTCATGTCTTTTTACGGGGACTCACGTATCGGCGACGGTAATTTTGAGCGCAAAGGTAGTCTTTCGCTGTTTGCCCCGGCGTCTTGAGTTCCGATGCGATTCGAGGTAGCTCCGGTGGTGGCTTGAGCCGACTTGACAACAAAACGAGTACATCGACTTTGGTCGGAGTGGATGTGGTTGTTAAGAGAATACACGACTCGATCAACCGCAGCGTAGCGGTTTAACCCAAAAAGTAAATCACTAAAAATCTGAAAAGGAAGTAGAATTATGAAAAATAAGACCCTCAAACATTCAATGATTCTCGGCGCTATCTTTGCAGCAGCAAGTCTTCCTGCACAGACTGCGGGAGGCGCAGGAGCTGGACCGGACGCTCAGCAGAAGATCGTCCGAGTTTCGAGTCTCAACAGTATTCAGGCTAATCAAGAGTTTCAGCGCAATGTTCAGTTGCTCCAGTTACAGCGGCAGCGTGTGATTGAGCTGAAAACGCAGATTGACAATTCGTCAGATGCTGCTGAGAAGAAGACTATACAGGCAAATCTTGACGATATGCTCAACAAGCTCAACGAGAACAATCAGGTTATGTTCAAGACGTACGGGTTTTCGCTAACGCGAAACTATACGATGGTCGTTGAGAAATCACATGTATACATGTTCGTTTCAGATGAAGAAGCGGTAAAGTTTGAGGAATCTCAGAAGGCGGCTGAATAATTATTAGATTATTCGGTTAGTCCGGGCCCTCAGTTTGGGTTCGAGAGAATATTAAATCCAGTCTTCGCAGCGCGAAGACTGGATTTTTTTTTTGGTGGAATTCGATGGTCTCCGATTTCGGTATTGATACGTTGAACTTTTGGGATTTGGCACTATCGTATTTCCCTCAGGACACGCTCAACCGGAGCATCCGGCCCGGGACGAGACCAATCGTCCACGACCATACCGGGCTATGCGCGTTATTCGTGGGGTTTAACAATCCGATCTGTTCCCGTACGGCCAACTTGATACGTACTTGCCGAACGAAAGTTGGGGACGAAGCAACCGGTCGCCGCCCGGCCGCGAAAGTATTGAGTTCAGCCACCAATCTATAGGAGTAGTAGAAATGGCTACAGGTCATGACCAGTTTGAGCAGGAAACGGAGACTCTCGAGTGGCTCGATTCCTTGGATTGGGTACTTGAACACCAAGGGAAGGAGCGTGTCTTCAACTTACTGCGACGCCTTCAGACTCATGCGCAAAACAAGGGCGTCAAATTCCCTTTTACTGCCAACACACACTACATCAATACGATACCAGCTGACAAACAGCCGCCGTTTCCCGGCAGCCGCGAGATCGAACGTCGAATTAAGAGCATCGTTCGCTGGAATGCGATGGCTATGGTGGTCCGTGCAAACCAAAAGACGAACGTCGGCGGGCACATCTCGACCTACGCATCTTCTGCGACCCTGTTCGAAATCGGTTTTAACCATTTCTTCCGAGCTCGCAGCGACGATTATCACGGTGACTTGATCTATTTTCAGGGCCATGCTTCGCCGGGTATTTATGCTCGCGCCTTCGTAGAAGGGCGACTGTCGAAAAAACAGCTCGAGAATTTCAGGCAGGAGCTAGCCGAGGGCGGTGGCCTCTCTTCCTATCCGCATCCATGGTTGATGCCTGACTTCTGGCAGTTTCCTACTGTCTCCATGGGCCTGGGACCAATCACGGCTATCTACCAGGCGAGATTTATCAGGTACCTCGAAGACCGCGGTTTGAAGCCCAAGAATGGCGGGAATGTTTGGTCTTTCATCGGTGACGGCGAGACGGATGAGCCGGAAACTCTGGGGGCGATCACGCTGGCATCCAGAGAACAACTGGATAATCTGGTTTTTGTAATAAATTGCAATTTACAGAGGCTCGATGGGCCCGTACGCGGGAACGGTAAAATAATACAGGAGTTGGAGGCGATATTCCGCGGAGCAGGGTGGAATGTTGTGAAATTAATTTGGGGGGAAGACTGGGATCCGCTGTTCAAGCATGAGGGCGCTAACGCACTCATAGAAAGGATGGATGAGGTCGTCGACGGGCAATACCAAAAGTATATAGTTGAGTCGGGCGATTATATACGGCAGCACTTTTTCGGTAAATCTGAGCAGTTACTCGACATGGTAAAGCATCTTTCCGACGACGAGATCAGGAAAATGCGCCGCGGCGGGCATGATCCCGCCAAAGTTTACGCCGCGTACCGTGCCGCAATGGAACATCAGGGCGCTCCAACTGTCATCCTTGCGAAAACAATCAAAGGGTATGGCTTAGGCGAGGCCGGGGAGGGTAAGAACATTACTCACCAACAGAAAAAGCTGAATGAAGATGAATTGAGAAATTTTAGAACGCGTTTCGGTATTCCTATTTCGGATGAGGAAGTTGCTGAAGCCCCGTTCTATATCCCCCCGGAAAATAGCCCTGAAATGAATTATCTGCACGAGCGCAGGCAGGCACTCGGCGGCTATCTGCCGAGTCGTAAAGTCATGACTGAATCGCTACCTATACCTCCGCAGTCCTTATTCGACGAGTTTAATGAGGGGACTGGAGAAAGGGAAATATCGACTACTTTCGCATTCGTTCGAGTACTCTCGAAACTACTGAAAGACAGCGAGATCGGAAAGCTGATTGTGCCTATAATACCAGACGAAGCGCGGACTTTCGGTATGGAGTCGTTATTTCGGCAATGCGGTATTTATTCGCACGTTGGTCAGTTGTATGAGCCAGTCGATTCGGATCAGCTCCTCTATTACAAAGAAGCTAAAAACGGCCAGATTTTTGAAGAGGGTATTACCGAGGCAGGTGCGATGTCAACCTTTATTGCTGCCGGGACCGCTTACGCAAATCACGGCGTCAACGCGATTCCGTTTTTTATTTACTACTCGATGTTTGGCTTTCAGCGTATCGGTGACCTTATATGGGCCGGAGCCGATAGTCGTTGCCGCGGGTTTCTACTTGGCGGAACCGCTGGGCGGACGACGCTCAACGGCGAGGGCCTGCAGCATCAAGACGGCCACAGCCACGTTCTTTCCAGCACCGTGCCGAATCTCGTTTCCTACGACCCTGCTTTCGCTTACGAACTTGGCGTAATTATGAGAGATGGCATACGGCGAATGTACTGTGATCAGGAGAGCGTCTTCTATTATATTACCGTCGGTAACGAACCATATTGTATGCCTGCAATGCCAAAGAGTGCGAAGAAAGGCATTCTTCGAGGTATTTACAAATTCAAGACTGCGAAGAAGCGAAGTAAGACACGAAAAGTTCATCTCTTCGGAAGCGGTTCAATTATGAACTGTGTTCTGAGGGCCCAGGAGATCTTGGAAAACACCTATGATATACCTACGGACGTCTGGAGTGTCACCAGTTATAATGAACTTCGTCGCGATGGGCTGGCAATCGAGCGTTGGAACATGTTGCATCCGGGAAAACCCCAAAAGACACCGTATGTAACACAATGCCTCGAAAGTGAATCAGGGGTGTTCGTAGCAGCGACGGATTATATGAAATCAGTAGCCTCTGGAATCTCCGCGTGGGTGCCGGGAAGATATATCTCCCTTGGAACCGACGGATTCGGAAGGAGCGAGACACGAGAGGCATTGCGGGATCATTTTGAGGTAGATGAAAAATTTATTACGTTAGCGTCTTTGACTGCGCTTAACAGGGACAATAAGATAGATAAATCTGTCGTGCGTAAGTGCATTAAAGATCTCGGGATCGATCCAAATAAGATTGACCCTGTGCTGGCTTAGTCAAAGTTGCGACATAACCACGAAGTAACAAAACCGTCTAGGAGTTTTCGATATCGTTCGGAATCTCTTGAGCGCTTAATCATAAGTGGTCTGTGCGTATTCTACGACGTCTATACGAGCGGGACGGTGGCCTGATCTATGCATTAATTTCGTTACGAGAGCTTTTAGCTGGCCTGAAATCAATGAGTTACGAAGGTTGTACGGCAGAAGAAATATTAGAATATCGGCTGGATCTCCTGGTCTAGTCCGTGACCACTGGATCGTACGTTCTTTGTGGGACGCTACACGAGGGCTCGCGCGCGAAGCCGGCCCATACAGACGAACCAAGGATTAGGCTGATTGCAGTGTCTAACGAGTGAATAATTATGACCGAAATAAAATTACCACATTTGGGTGAAAATATCGAGTCCGGACAAGTCGTCAGTATTCTCGTGAGCGTGGGAGATCACATCGACAAGGACCAGAATATCTTAGAAGTGGAAACTGATAAGGCCTCAATTGAAGTGCCTGCTGACGCAGGCGGGGTTGTCAAAAAAATTCACGTTAACGACGGCGATACGATCACGATCGGGCAAGTGATTCTTAGCTTGCAAGAGAAGATCGAATCACAAAGTGATGGGCAAACCACTGTTTCTTCGAAGGCCGCGCCGAGTGACTCGGAAGAGGTGCCGATGGAAGATAAGGTTGAGGCTCCTCCAACGAATGATGCAAATGAAATAGATGATGCCGATAATCGACCTAGTATCCCGGTCTCTGCAAGCCCAGTGATTCGGGACAGGCAGCATTCGGCACTGGTGCCCGCCGCGCCATCGACCCGACGCTTCGCACGGGAAATCGGGATTGATATCGGCTCAGTTCCGGGTACGGGGGCAAAAGGGCGGATACTAATTGAAGACGTAAAAGCCTTTGCTAAACGTATTAATTTGGGCGTAGCTTCGGGGAGTGGAAACGGTACGATAGAGACTCGCCTGCTTCCAGATTTTACGAAGTGGGGAGAGACGCAGTCAGTACCGATGAGCAACGTACGGCGCGCCACCGCCGAGCACTTAAGTCATGCCTGGCGGAGCATCCCGCATGTTACTCAGTTCGATAAAGCGGATATTACTGAATTGGATAAACAACGTAAAGTTTGCGGGCAACGGGACGAGTTTGCCGACGCCAAGCTGACGATTACCGGGATCTTGATGAAAATCGTTTCAGACGCGCTCAGGCAATTTCCTCAATTTAACAGTAGTATTGATATACCGAATAAGACAATTATCCACAAGAGTTATTGTAATATTGGCATCGCAGTTGACACCGACCGTGGATTAATCGTACCAGTCGTACGCAAAGTAGATGAAAAAAACCTGGTGGAACTAAGCAGTGAACTTACCGGGATTGCTCAGAAGGCTCGCGATCGCAAAGTGGGCGTCGAAGATATGCAAGGTGGAACATTTACGATATCAAATCTGGGAGGACTGGGTGGTACTGCATTTACTCCTGTCGTTAACTGGCCGGAAGTCGCGATACTCGGAATTGCGAAGTCTCAGATCGAGCCGGTATATATCGCGGGGCAATTCCAACCGCGTACGGTTGTGACGCTGGCATTATCATATGATCATCGGGCTATCGATGGGGCCGATGGAGTAAAATTTCTCCGGTGGATTGTTGACGCCTTGGAGAATCCGATGGTTCTTGCGTTCATTTAAACTGCTCACGGTCTAATTGAGAATGGAATGGTCGGGGCGAGAGGATTTGAACCTCCGACTTCTGCGTCCCGAACGCAGCGCTCTACCAGGCTGAGCCACGCCCCGAAAGTAGCGGGTTGAATTGAGTGATTTCTCCGTACATCTTGGCTACCTGTTTTCAACCAATAACCAAAGATGGATTGTAAATTTTTCGGTAATAGAATGCCGCGCTTCCAGATGTGCTTTTTCATGCGGCTCGTAAGATAAGGTGTTCCGACGAGGTCAGTAACGGCGACAATGCAGGTTACAGTAAGATCGATTGTCCAAGTTGCAACCCTTGAGATTTAAGGTTTTACCAAACTATTTCTCAAGTGCAGGCCGGTACGTAAACTAATCTAAACGGGAAAGATTTCTGATGAAAAATATTTTGTGTATTGGTGCCGGTTATGTGGGTGGGCCGACGATGGCTGTTATCGCTAAAATGTGCCCTGACTATGAAGTTAATATCGTCGATATTAACGAAGACCGAATTCAACGTTGGCAAAGCGATGACCTTCCAATCTACGAACCGGGGCTCAAATCAATCGTTAGAGAGACGTTAAACAAGAATCTATTCTTCTCAACTGATATCGCTGGGAACATAAAAAAGGCAGATATAATTTTCGTCAGCGTGAATACTCCGACGAAGACGTTCGGGATCGGTGCCGGAAAAGCGGCGGATCTCCAATACTGGGAGAAAACTGCGCGCCAGATTCTGGAGTATTCCGACAGTGACAAGATCGTCGTGGAGAAGAGTACTTTGCCGGTTCGTACAGCCCAGGCGATGGAGCGGATACTCAATTCCGGAGACGAAGGTATTCACTTTGAAGTGTTATCCAATCCTGAGTTCCTAGCTGAGGGAACCGCGATCAAGGACCTACTCAACCCTGATCGTGTCTTAATAGGCGGCCACGGAACGGAAACCGGTCGTAAGGCGGTTGCGGAATTGGTTAAAATCTATACCCATTGGGTGGATAGTGAACGCGTTTTAACCGCGAATTTATGGTCCAGCGAACTTTCGAAGCTGGTCGCCAACGCGTTCCTGGCACAACGTATCAGTTCGATCAATAGTGTTTCCGCGATATGCGATGCGACGGAAGCAGACGTTTCAGAAGTCTCCCGAGCGATCGGAATGGACTCAAGAATCGGCAAGAAATTCCTTCAAGCGAGTGTTGGGTTCGGGGGGTCATGCTTTAAGAAAGACATCCTGAACCTGGTTTACTTGTGCGACCATTATGGCCTACACGATGTCGCTAATTACTGGGAACAAGTTGTTCTGATGAATCAGTATCAGAAAACTCGATTTGTTGCTCGGATGATTGCGACCATGTTTAATACCGTAGTTGATAAGAGAATAGCCATTCTTGGATTCGCTTTTAAGGCGGATACAGGGGACACGAGAGAGAGTCCTGCAATAGATATTTGTCACCAACTACTGGACGAACATGCTTGCTTGACAGTTAGCGATCCGCAGGCTTTAGACAACGCTAAAAGGGACCTCGCGGATTACCAGGATCTCGTTACGTTTGAAGTTGATCCGTACCTTGCAACTGAGAACTCGCACGCACTGGCAATCTTGACCGAGTGGGAAGAGTATATAAACTTGGATTATAATCGAATCTACGCGTCAATGGTAAAACCCGCGTTTATCTTCGACGGACGGAATATACTTGATCACGACCAACTTTTTACGATCGGTTTTAACGTCTATCCAATAGGGAAACCACCGCTGACCCATATATAGGCTGGAAGCAGTCCATTTTTCGACGACCTGGAGTATTCTCATATACAAATCTAAGTCGTTTCCGATGAGCGGTCGGATTTATACCGGTTTTGCGAAAGCGCTCTGAATTGACCGGTTCACGGTGATGTGGTTCGCATGCGAGAGCTAAGTGATTGCGTAGAGACGTCTAATTGACGAAAATTATCCGCCAAAGCCGTGGGCGACTCCAGGCAGATTAACGTCTGGTTTTTCCAGGGATAAATGATTAACCGGATGATCTGATGGAGAATGCAAATATAAAGGTCTTAATAGTCGACGATGACGCGAGTATTCTGGGAGTACTAGAAACCATAATGCAGCGGTCGGGATACGAAGTACAATCTGCTGCCTCGAGTGATATGGGCCTGAAATTATTGAAGAGCGAGAAATTTGATCTGCTCATAAGCGACATCGTCATTCAACCGTTTGACGGACTAAAGTTGCTACAGGAGGCACGCAAGCATTCGCCGGACACACAGGTGATTCTGATGACTGGCTTCGCGTCAATCGAAACTGCGACAAAAGCAATGAAGTTAGGTGCGTTCGATTATATCTGTAAGCCGTTTAAGGTGGAGGATCTGAAGGCGGTAATTAAACGCGCCTTGGATTACGCCAGTAAGAAACCTGGAACGGCGGGTGATCAGCAGTCGAAAGTAACATTAGTCAAGAGGCACTTCGGTGTAATGATCGGTAATAGTGTGGCGTTCAAGGCGATCTGTAAGGAGATCGAGGTATTCGCCAGAAACGATGATCCCGTGCTAATTCACGGTGCCAGCGGTACGGGAAAATCGCTGGTTGCAGATGCGTTGCAAATATCCGGTCTTCGCGCGTCTCGACCATTTGTTTCGTTCCATTGCGCAATTTATCCTGAACATCTAATTGACGACGCCCTTTTCGGTTACGTAGAGATGCCAACAGATGCAGAGGGCAACGTCATTAAAGGACTACCGGTCGTACATAAAGGGATTATAGAGACGACAAACGGGGGGACACTTTTTCTCGAAGAGGTCGGCGCGTTGTCGTTGGAATTCCAGGAGAAAATTTTAGCGCTTCTAAGGAATAGAGAGATACAGCGAATCGGGAGCGACCGAGCGATCCACATTGACATACGAATTATCGCCGATTCCGCAGAGCCACTAGACAACAAGGTACAGAAAAACGAATTTCTTTCTGAGCTCTACGAGTTACTGAAGGTCCAAAGGATCGAGGTTCCACCGTTGCGCGACCGGAGCGGCGATGTAAAACTGATGATCGATTATTTTCTGCGACAGTATAATAAGCAAAATGCCGCAAAGATCACTATTGATCCAAAGGTAATGAGAGCGATGGAACATTATAGCTGGCCCGGGAATGTACGCGAACTGAGGAACGCTGTTTTTAGGTCCGCGCAATTAGCGAAGAAGGAGAAAATTCAGTTGACCTGTATTCCGGTACCGATCCGCATGTGCTTTATGCGCGATGACACGAGCATTTTTGGTTATTCAGACGAATTCGATTTGCGCTGGTGGTCCTTAAAGAACTTCCTTAAGGCGAAAGAGCGTGCGTACGTTGATCAGGTACTGAAGATGACGAAAGGTGACTTCAAGCATGCGGCTGAAATCCTTGGAATGGATTTGGCCGTTTTTCATAGAAAATACGGTGGAGCGAATTAATCATGAGCGAATCAACGTTGTCTCCCGATGATCTCGAGGAGACATTACTTAAAGTTGCGGAGAAGGACACCGCCGCAATCGAAAGTCTTACGGTAATGGCGGGCTGTTATCGGGCGAAAGACATGCCTTCTGAGATTAAGAGTCTCCTCACGGATAATCTGAATATCATTATCGATGACGTAGCCCACTCGTCTGAAAACCCGATTTTACGCGAATTGATTCTCGAGCTCGCTGCCGCGGGTTTCGACAGTATGTTGATGCGCGATGCCCTCGCGTCGGCAAGCAGACATGTCCACGCGGATTTTCCTGACCCTGCCGGACTGATACAAGCACTTGGAATATTCGACGTCGGTGTGAATATCAGGAACGTCAGGCGTCGTTGGGATGTATTTTCAATTTTAACGGAGAACAGCATCGTCTGGCATAGTTCTTACGGGATCGGGCGAATTAGCGAAATCGATTCATTCAGCGACCTAGTCTATATCCGATTTCGAAATAGAGAGCGTTTTAATGTCGTGCAGGCGATGATGACCCTTTCGATCGCGAAGCAGGACTCATTCGCGACGGCGCTGATTAGCGATGAGAAATCCTCGTTTAACGCGAAGCAATCCCTGGAGGAATTCGATCGGCGTCTTGCCCAGAGCTTTGTGCCGCCACTGGATAACCCCGCCGGAGCCGCTGAAGCGATTCTCGTTCCTGACAGAACGAATCTTAAAACATTTTTAGCATGGCGATCGGGCGGGGAAGCGGACGGTGTTACTAAGAAAACACTGCAGAAGCGAGAATGGAATGAGGCGCGCGCTTTAGAGGAGCTAAAGACTTGCCTTAAAGATGCCGGCGCAATCGTTGCTTCTGAGAGAGATGCTGAAGCTATGTTGAAGATATTTTCATTCGAAGCGACAAAACCGTTGTCCAGATTCGTATTCTCGGAGTGCTTAGCGACGTTGTGGTCTATGTGTTCTGATCGGGCTTGGATTGAAGCAATGATGAAAGGCTTGCCAAAGGACACCCTTGCGTGGTCCGACGAAGGAACTTTTATCGAACTGACGTGCAAACTCCCTGCGCGCCTGGTTCCGCATTGGCTTTATGCTAGCGCTGTCGCGCAAGGTAACGATTGGTTACTAAATACGATCACCACTTTACCCCTGCGTTTTTGGCCGATGGCCGAGAAAATTCTGCCCGAATTGGAATTGACGACCAATGATCTATTTACCGTCGTCCATGAAAAGTTGCGACGGAAAAACGGGTCCGCTGATGCCGCGGTTTGGATTTGGCAGCAACAGACGGAGGAGTCCCTGGCAGTTTTCAGTAATTCGTCAATCGTTTTTAAGATTTTGACATTTCCAGTTAAAGGGGAGTTCATCAAAGCTAGAAAACAGTTATTAAAACTGTTGATGGAGAATCAGGATTTTCAACGTGCTTTGATGGGCGACGGTTCCGATAAAGGAATCGATAAATTCGTCAAGATAATCAAAAGTTCGATGGCCCTCAGTCAGGGTGAACAGCAGAGTTTATTAGTCAAAATTGTACGCATATACCCGGGCGCCGCGGAGATCGTTGCAGATCGTAAGAAAGTCGTTGCGCGACGTCCGTTACCGAAACTAACGTCGTTTCCGAGTTACGAAGAGCGCCGGCTGGAACTCGAAGAGATAGCGAACCAGAAGATTCCAAAGAATAGCGCTGCCATTGCCCACGCGAGAAGCTACGGAGACCTTCGCGAAAACGCGGAGTACAAAGCAGCGAAGGATGAGCAGCGTTATCTAATGGCGCGGCGCGGAGAGTTGGAGAACGGGTTAAAGGAAGTCATGGTAACGGATTTTTCGGATGTTCGTGTGCTTGACGCGGTGGTTCCGGGCTGCACTGTTGAATTGCTTATCGGTGGCACCGATACCGAAAAGTATTCGATTCTTGGACTATGGGACAGTGCCCCGGAGCAGAATATTTTGTCCTATGAAACTCCCTTGGGAAAAGCTTTGATTGGAAAGAAAGTGGGCGACATTTTTACGACGCCGCAGAACAAGACCGCAGAGGTCAAGAATATTTCTAAACTGTCGAGCGAAATTCAAAAAAGTTTAGAGATCCCGGAGGAATAGTTCCCGGTGAAACATACGTGATGTGAACGTTTTACATGGTGGCCATGAGTAGGATCTTGCGCCGCTAAAGATCCGTTGCGGCCGTTGGAATATACTGAGCATCTTCGAGGATTCGAAATACCGTTCGGTATCTTATCGCTGATAAATTCAAAGTCGTCCAAAAATTTGACTGCTTGCAGTCTAGAACGTTCACGCTTCATGCGACCGCCGTATGAGCAATCCCGACAATATGGAAATCGTTAAACGAATTCAGACCGAACACGGTCTTGATACAGACGGCCCGGAGGATGGATGGGTAAATGTCAAACGCCAACAGTCAATCGATCGCAGCGATCCCAGTTCAGGTCATAGGGCCAATTAAGATCACCGGGCCAACAGTCGACGGTGACGTGATGGTGCCGCTGGCCACTTTCGAAACGCCGCTTTGGCCTTCAGTGAAGCGCGGTGCGCGGGTTACATCCCTTTCCGGTGGAATTGGTGCGAATATCGTTAGCGACCGAATGACACGATCCGTCCTGCTTCAAGCGTCTGACATTATTGTTGCCAGTGCATTAGAGCCTTCGGTTCGCGCACGACAGTCAGAGTTGGAAACTGTCATCAGGGGTACTAGCAGGTACGCCGAACTATTGGATATCAATTTCCGGGTTGTCGGGAACCTGGTATATATCCGTATAGCAATTGAGACAGGTGACGCGTCAGGTCATAATATGGTAACTCTTGCGGCTGACCGCTTGATTGAGTGGATCGTTCGTGAGTATCCAGATTTTGCCTATGTTTCGATTTCCGGCAACTATTGTGCGGATAAAAAGGTATCTGCTGTGAACAGCATCCTTGGGCGCGGGAAATATGTTGTCACTGAGGTTACGGTTCCCCGGAAGCTTTGTAGAAGGTACCTGAGATCAACACCTGAAAAGATAGTTGACTTAAATATCAAGAAAAATTTAATAGGCTCGAATCTGTCTGGCGGCATATGTACGGCGAACGCCCATTTCGCTAACATCTTGCTTGCGGTTTATCTCGCAACGGGACAGGATGCGGCAAACATTGTTGAGGGGTCGCAAGGTATCGTGCACGCTGAGAATCGCGATGGCGACCTCTATTTCTCCGCGACTCTACCGAATATTATCGTGGGAAGCGTTGGCAACGGCAAGCACCTCGAATTTGCCAGGAAGAATTTATCAGATATGGGTTGCGCTGAGAATCGCGATCCTGGTGAGAACGCCCGCCGATTAGCCGTTATCACGGCCGCGGCCGTTCTCTGCGGCGAGCTTTCATTGCTTGCCGCCATAACCAACCCCGGCGAATTGATGAAGGCTCACACCAGTTTGGAGCGTTCCTAATCTCCCGGAGCAGCCTCTTACAAGTCTGCAAGACGTCAAGATAATCGACTCCTTGCAGTCCCTACTCGTCAGGCATCTCATGATGACCGGAAAACCTCAACCCGTTTCGTTATTTATTCCTTGCCTTGTTGAGCACCTTTACCCGGAAATCGGATTGGCAATGGCCCGAGTTCTAGAACACTTGGGGCACTCGGTTTTCTATAACTCGTCCCAAACCTGTTGTGGTCAACCTGCATATAATGCCGGCTTTCACGACGAGGCAAGATCAGTTGCAATAAACTTTCTCGAATGCTTCGACGACGAACGAGTTATCGTTTCTCCATCTGGTTCCTGTACCGCGATGGTCCGTAAATCCTTCCCCAAATTATTGAAAGACACATCCCATTGTGATATTGCATCAACGATCGGTCCGCGGATCTATGAGTTCACCGAATTCCTCAATAGCTCCGGAGCGTTGGAGCAAATCTCCGTCACCTCTTCCGGACGTGTAGGGTTTCACAATTCTTGCCACAGCTATCGGGAGTTAGGGCTAAAGGATGAACCCCTGGACGTATTGAATCGGATATCCGGAATTGAAATAATCGGGATCGACGAAGAGCCCGAATGCTGCGGATTCGGCGGGTTGTTTTCGGTGAAGCACCGACCCATTGCTGAAAGTATGGGCGCGTCCAGATTGGACTTCTTTATGGAGCGTCAAGTTGATACGATAGTTTCTAACGACCCCGGTTGTATCATGCATATGCGCGCCCAGGTTCAGCGTCTGAATCTTAGTGTATCCGTTCAGCATATCACCGAATTTCTCGCAGCCGCGATGAGCGTGTAAGTCGTAAGCAGTCGATTTGTTAAAGGTCAACGATGAAATTTGGAACCCGTTTTTTCCGCTGGAATCCGCATTATCTCTCGTCATAATACTATAAAATTAGCAGGCGATACAATATGACTGAGTCCGTCTTGTTCTCTAGAAGGGCCGAAATCAAGGCTAAAGATAATGCTCACCGGGCGAAGCTGGGTAAGGCTATTCGCACCTACGATATAGCAGTGGCGAATATGAAGTCCCGGCAGTTCTCGGATTGGGAGGCCGCCAGACGGCTCGCCGCTGGTATAAAGGATTACTCTATTCAGAATCTCCCGAATTTATTGGAGTCGTTCGAGGAAAAAATCAGTGCACGTGGAGCCCAGGTTTTGTGGGCGGAAGACGCGTCAGAAGCACGCGGTTTTCTTATCGATATTCTGAGGACCGAGTCGGTTGCGAAGGTCGTGAAGTCAAAGTCAATGACGACCGAGGAGATAGAAGTAAATGAATTACTCGAGAACGTTGGAATCGATGTTCACGAAAGTGATCTTGGCGAATTAATAGTTCAGCTTGCCGGTGAGAAACCTTATCATATCGTTACGCCGGCGATGCATAAGTCGATCGCTGAAATATCGGAATTGTTCCACAAACATCTCGGTGCCAATAGAACAGATAGTCCGGAGGAACTGACCGCCATAGCCCGCTCCCATTTGAGAGAGACGTTCATAACAGCTGACGCCGGGATCACTGGTGCCAATTTTATTGTTGCTAACGACGGCTCAATCGTTGTTACGGAGAACGAGGGCAACGCGATATTAACCGCCGCATGCCCGCGCATTCACATCGTCATCGTTGGCATCGAGAAAGTAATCCCCTCGCTGGCCGATCTTTCCCTTTTTCTCCCGCTGCTCGCGACCAGTGGAACCGGGCAAAGGATTACTTGCTACAACTCAATTTTCCGTGGTCCCCGGCAAGTTGGAGAGGTCGACGGGCCCGAGAAAATGTTCGTAATTTTACTCGACAACGGGCGTACCAGATTATTCGCGAACGAAAACGCCAGGGAGAGTCTTCGCTGTATTCGTTGCGGCGCTTGTCTCAATACGTGTCCGGTATTTAAGACGGTCGGTGGCCACGCGTACAATACTGTTTACCAAGGGCCTATCGGCTCGGTTGTGACGCCCCACATGAAAGGTCTTCGCGAATGGGGACATCTTTCGCATGCTTCTTCTCTCTGCGGCGCATGCACGTCTGTATGTCCGGTTAAGATTGACCTGCATAATCTGCTGCTGGATAATCGTGCTTCTCTAGTTCGTGCGAATTCATCGGATTGGCGTCTTGAAATGGCGATGCGATATTGGGCGCGATTAATGACTCGACGAGATCGCGTTGATCGAGTCATGAAAGTTTGGAAATGGATAGTTCACCCGTTTCTTAGGGTGCTGCCTATCTCGTTCACCCGATCAATTCCTTCGATCGCATCCGAATCTTTTTCTCAACATTGGAGACGACATGTCGAGTCGCGAAACAATCATTAACAGTCTCCGTCAAGCGGCGGGCTCGAAGGAGGCCCAGTATGTGGCGGCGCCAGCCGACGCGGCGATCTACTCCGACTACCCGAAGACGGGTGACGCTGACCTAATAGATAATTTCTCAACTCGGCTAACAGAATTGAAAGGCGAGTGTTTTTGCGCCGATAGCGTATCTGCAGCCGGCGAATTAATCTTACGACTGATTAACAACGAAGATACCGGGAGGTATATCGTTCAGCAGGCATCTATAATCGACGATATCGCAACCAGTCATCGTGCGTTCGCCGATTGTTTGTCCACACGCGCTGATCGCACAACCCCCAGTGACTCAAAGTCACTAGCAACTTATACGGTCGGGATTTCTACCGCGGAGTTGCTGGTTGCAAGAACTGGCAGCATTATAAGCAGAAGTCTTTATAATGGAGGTCGGCGATTCTTTGCAATTGTCCCGTTTCATATAGTTGTTGCATATCGGTCGCAGATCGTCCCTTCGTTGGATGACGTCTTCGTGCGGTTTTCTGCCACGGAAGAAGCGTGGAGTCATGCAACGATTATCAGCGGTCCGTCGCGGACATCGGATATCGAGAAGAATCTCGTTCTTGGTGCCCACGGCCCAAAACGGTTGGCAGTAATTATAGTTGATGCGAAAGGTATTGAGACTGCAAGCAGTCGAATTTTCGACGATCTCTTGTCACGGTAGGCAAAGATTTCAGAAAACTTGTCGAAAACCTGACTGGAGTTAGTAGAACATGTTGCCTCGGAACACTTGGCGAGCAACGTAGATAAGGAACAGCAGTGAGCAACATGACAATTGTACTACCCACCAATACGGAATCAGAACAATCGAATTTTGGCAAGAGTGACTTCGGACTAATCATTACGGGGATGTGCTCTGGCGCGGCTATACGATTAAATTCATTGGCCGGGAACGAGGAGAAAGCGGCACTCACGGCGTTTTCAATCGCAGGTGTTGCGATAGCGGCCATAGCGATGGCCCCGACTCTGGTATTATTGCGAAAAATAATTCGCGGGTCCGTTGCGAAGGCGTTGGCGTCGACCACTGCACTCCGGCGATATCAGCGGTTCGACACATACACTTATCTCGTCTGTCTGGCGCCAGCCCTCGGTGCCTTCGGTATTCAATTCGTCGCCCCGCTGGTGTGTCTTTTAGCGTTCTTGTTTATTATATCCCAAACCCTCCTCGTCGCCGCCGTGAGCCACAGTGACAGTTGCAACGACGTATTCACTTCATTTACGTGGCTCGCTTTCTTATTTCTTATATCGGGATTCGCCGCGATACTCTATCAAATCGTGTGGCAACGAGTCCTTTTTACTGTTTTTGGTGTGAACATCGAATCGATTACTATAATAGTTTCGATTTTTATGTTCGGCCTCGGTTTAGGCTCGTTGGTAGGCGGGTTGCTGTCAAAACTGTTCCCCGACAGGTTACCCCAACTTTTTTTCATCATTGAGTTTCAGATCGGAGCTTTCGGATTGATTAGCTTGTACCTAATAAAATCGGTCAGTGCGCGAATTATCGACAGTTCGCTCGCGACAATATCAATTGCAACATTTTCGTTATTGTGTGTCCCTACCGTACTCATGGGCGCGACGTTGCCGATCCTCGTGGACTACTTGCATCGGCGTTATAAGAACGTTGGCCAAACAATAGGATTACTTTACTCCTTTAATACGCTCGGATCGGCGGCAGCGTGTTTTGCCACGATAATGATTTCGTTCGTATACTTCGGACTACAGGGGACCATCTACTTCGCAGCGGTGTGTAATTTTGTAGTCGGGATTCTCGTTTATAGATATTGTCAGCAGGTGTCGTCCTTCGACGGTGAGGCGGGCGGGACGAAACCGGCGTCGCCTTCTTGCGAAACAATGTAGCTTCGCAGTATTCAAGGTCATTCAATCATCATGACATACGTATTTCACTTGATTCTTGCCGGTTGCTCCGGATATATCTCGCTAAGCCAGGAAATACTTTGGATTCGCGCTGCATCTTACGCAACGCACGGGAGGCCCGAGTGCTTCGGCTTGGTTCTTGGAATGTTTCTTATCGGTGTCGCGCTTGGTTCATTGTTCGCTAAGAAGAAATGCGAAGATGAATTTCCGCCTGATGTATTTATCGGTGTTATGCTTTTTCTTGGAACCGTTACCTTTTATTTCGCGCTTCCGATTTCCGGATACCTGTTGACCTGTTCCCAAATGTTCGGAATGACGATCTTATTCACGTCTATTGCGATCACTTCATTCTTCGTGGGAAGTATTTTTCCTGTCGTCTGCCATCTCGCGGTAAAAACAAAAGAAGCGATCGGTATGTCGGTTTCCATCGTGTATTTAAGTAACATAATCGGCGCGACCGCGGGCCCGTTGGTAACGGGATTTATATTAATGGACAAGTTTACTTTGGAACAGAATATCCTGTACCTGACGATTTTTTCCGGTGTTCTTGCTTTCGGATTATTGGCACGCAGCTCTGAATCCAGACCGTTAGTTCGGGTTGCGATGACGTCGATCGGATTGCTGGGATTATCGCTGATTTTACACGAAAGTTTTTACGGAAATTTATTAGAAAAAATGCACTATAAAGAACGTTACTCGGCCGAAATCGGCCCTTACAAGTATGTTCATCAGAATCGAAGTGGAGTCATTGCCGTTGGAAAGGGAGTGCATCATGACATCATCTACGGAGGCGGGATCTACGACGGAAAATTCAATCTAAATCCAATGCTGAATACAAACAAAATATCGCGAGCTTATATGATGGCAGCTCTGCAGCCATCGCCGAAGAAGGCATTCATGGTCGGTTTAGGCGGCGGATCCTGGGCCAGAGTCGTCGCTAACCATACAGGCGTGGAACAACTAACGATTGTCGAGATCAATCCCGGATATCAGGAAATCATCAAGGAATATCCGGATCACGCGACATTATTTGACGATCCTAAGGTAAAAATATATTACGACGACGGGCGACGATGGCTCAATAGGAATCCGGAAGAGAAGTATGATATGATTGTGATTAATACGACGTTTCACTGGCGCTATTACTCAACGAATTTGCTGTCCGAAGAGTTTCTCAAATTGGCCCAGTCCCATCTGGAACCTGGCGGCGTAATCTATTACAATGCGACAGGTTCCGATGATGTGGTATATACGGCGGCGAATGTTTTTGAGTACGTGACACGGTATTCGACTTTCGTTGCCGCCAGTGATTCTCCTTTCGAACTGGATCCTGTAGAAAAGAGAGCGAACCTGTTAAAATTTAAAAATAACGGTGTTCCTGTATTCTCTCCTGACGTTCCCGGTTCCATATCCAGACTCGAAGAGTTAGCCAAAGTGGATACATCGAGTATAGCAGAACAAATCCGGGAGAGGACCGAGTTACACGTTATAACCGACGACAACATGGTCACTGAATTTCGGACGACAATTCCGGACTTAGTGAACAGGTTATTTCGATTTAACACGTGGTACGATCCGAAGAAAAGCTGGAGACATCGTTTTAGACTTCAAACAGCTAGGATTTCAGACAACGTCGCCGAAATCGCGCAGGCGCGAGTCGGGACGATACGTCGAAAACTCCAAGGCAGTCATCATGGTGGAGAGTAACAACACTCCTATCACGTTTTCAGGTTGCAGTAAATTCGCGATAAAATCGAACCCCTTGACGGACGCGGCGCGTCCGAAACTATCCACAAAAGCCGCATAGCCCCGGTCGTCCTAATCTCTACGCGATGGACGCCGCGTACGATAATCACTAACAGGCTAGCTCCCGACGCATAAATATGAATTATGAGATTGATATATCCGTAGTTATCCCAGCGTACAATGAACGGGCGCGGTTACCGGCTTATTTGGAGAGCATCGCAGTATTCTGCGAGGGCAGTAAATATCGTTACGAGATTATCATTGTAGACGATGGGAGCTCGGATGGGACAGCGGCTGCCGTCGAATCTTACTCTTCGAGATTCACGGATTTTCGAATTCTTGTCAACGAACAAAACCGCGGCAAGGGCTTTTCTGTTAGAAAAGGGTTACTGGAGGCGTCCGGTGAATATTGTGCATATCTCGATGCCGACGGATCCGTGGAAATTGATGAGGTGGACAAGAATCTGGATTACTTGGCTAAAGATGGCTATGATATTTTCGTTGGCTCTAGAGCGATCCACGACGACGCTCAAGTTCTAATTACAAAATGGTATCGTCGCCTTATCGGACGGGTGTTTAATTTTTTGGTGCAGTCAATTCTATTCAAGAACATAAAGGATACTCAATGCGGCTTCAAAATATTTCGAAAGGAAACGGTTAAACCGATTTTTACGCGTACTTATCTCAATGGATTCGGGTTCGATATAGAAGTCTTATATGTGGCTAGTAAAATGGGTTACAAGGTCAAAGAAGGGCCGGTCTCCTGGGAACACTTCCCCGGGTCGAAGATAAATATTGTCAGCGATTCTATTAGAATGTTTATTAATATTTTGCAAATTCGCAATTGGCACTGCGTGCCGATAAATACTGAATCCGAATACATGGGACCGAACGAGTATCAGTTCATGTACGATCTGGAGAATATACACTGGTGGTTCATTAGTCGACGAAACTATTTGGAGCGAATATTGAAAACGCTGAACAAACACCGACCGCGCATCCTGGACGTCGGCACCGGCACTGGTGGGAACTTGATGGTTTTAGAGAGATTCGGCGAGGCCACCGGAATCGATATATCAAAAAAAGCCGTAGACTTTTGCCATAAGCGGGGCCTGAAGAATGTGCAATTGTCCCCGGGTGAGGCGCTGGATTTCGATGACGATTCGTTTGATACGATCTGTTGCCTGGATGTTCTGGAACACGTTCCGGAACCAGTCAAGACCTTACGCGAAATGAAGAGGGTTCTCAAGGATGATGGGGTCATAATCATCTCTGTCCCGGCATTTCGATTTCTATGGAGTCAGCATGACGAAATCTTGTGCCATTTTCGGCGGTATGAGAAAGAGTCATTGAAAACGGATATTGAGGAAGCCGAGTTGAAGATAGTACGATTAACATTTTTCTTTTTTCTTTCATTTTTCGCGGTCACTCCCATTCGAATTATTCGTCGGTTGGTTGTTGCGGGTAAACAGGCTAGAAGTGATACGACTACACTGCCGCCGCGTTGGCTTAACAGTTGTTTAATTTACCTATTGAAGGTGGAAATATTTTTCGCCGATAAAATAGGACTCCCCTTTGGTACCTCGCTCTTCGCAATCGTCCGAAAATAAACAGAGATCCCGAATATAAAGCGGCACTATCCGGGGGGAGTCTAGTCACGGTTGCAGTGTAAAAGTATGGTATGTTTGTCAGTTAAAGCGAATTATCAGTTGGTTCCAATCGCGATAAATACTGCTCAACGATTTCTTCGACTTGATTCGCGTCGTTCGCTGTCATCAGGCTCATTCGGAGTGTCTTAGCTTCTGGCATTCCGGCAACGTACGATTTGAAAAATTTTCGCATTATTGCGAAGTTTCGACATCCCCTATACGTCTCGTCGAATAGTCGTGCATGCTCGGCGAGAACTTTAAGGCGAGCATCAGTACTTTGATCGCGCAGCATCGTGCGGGCATTGAAAAACCATGGGTTGCCAAAAATTCCGCGCCCGATCATTACGCCGTCAACGCCGGATTGTCGTGCCAATTGGTGTGCGCTCTCAAGCGATGTGACATCGCCATTCCCAACAATCAAGCAACTACTTTGCTCGCGATCTCGGATGTTGACCGCCTTCGTTAAACTTTCCCAGTTTGCTGGAACCTTTGACATTTCGTTTCGGGTTCTGGCGTGTATCGAGATCACTGCTGGTTCTGACTGAAGAATCTGACCGACCCAGTCCTCTATCACGTTGCTATCGTATCCCAATCGCGTTTTCACTGAAACCGGAAGATCTCCGGCACCGCGCTTAGTTTCACGCACAATCTCGCATAGCAGTTCGGGATTCTTGATGAGCGCGGCGCCCGCACCTTGCTTTTCAACGCTTTTATCTGGGCATCCCGTGTTTATATCAATGCCGTCAAATCCGAGCTCTGCTACCATGCACGCGGACCGGTAGAAGGTATCCGGGCGGGACCCGAAAATCTGCGCGACGATCGGACGTTCAACCTCGCAATACCACAAATCCGGTAGTAATTTCTCACGACCCTGAGAACATAACCCATCGCACGATACGAATTCGGTGAATAATACGTCGGGTTTACCGTACCTGGCGATAATCTGTCGAAATACGGTATCCGTAACCCCCGACAGCGGCGCGAGGATTGAGATTGGCTTTTTCAGGGTGCCCCAGAATCCCATTTTCATCGTATCGTAATTTCTGGTTGACGTTTGACGTTTGACGGTTGATGGGCGGGGTTGATGGTTCACGGTCAAAATTCCGAGAATTCCGAAACGACCATAACCCGTAATTCAATATTCTTCGTTCTGAACTGTTGAAACTAGTGCTGAAAGTCAAAATACGTTCGCCGCGAAGCGGTTGGCCTCCTTCTGCCCCCATTCTGCTCCGAAGGTCTCGGGCAATACCTTGAGGTATTACCGCTCGCTTTCGAGACAGAATGGCGCCCAAGATAGGCTCAACAAAATGTCAATTATTTATGCAATTAGGCACTAGTACCTGCTTGTATGAATTCTATTGATTATGACAACGTGAATTTTGGTGCTTCAGTGACGTTCACACGAATAAGGCGATGCCGTAGCATCGTCGTTTCGTGGGAACGATTACTGATCGCCAAAAGACACTTGCCCAAGGGGTTACACCTCTTTTTCTACTGTACTTCGTTGCTATAATCGACGCGTACCTACGGGTACGCGCCCGAAGATAGCGACGCAGTACAGCGAAAAATAGGTGCAATCATAATTAT
>JAJFLP010000082.1 GCA_021772635.1 Verrucomicrobiota bacterium
ATTGCCTGCTGCATTTCCACCTTAAGTTTATTTGCCATGTTAATCTCTCCTTTTTTTGAGAGATTAACCGTAACAAATCAACTCCTAAGGTGGTACATTTTGATTCGATAATCACTGGTACACTTTAACCGATAACTGACAACTCTTGGGGTCAGACCTGAATGGCACTAAGATAAGGGTTTAAAAGTTGTAAATCTTACTTGAAGCTGAAACAGTTTTGAGGTGAGCGATCTCGGATGAAAGGAACATGTGAGGTGATAGCTGTTGGCGAATCCGCGTTCGTAGTAAGGCACGATTAGTGCCGTTTCACCCCGACCATGGTCCCCCGAAAGAACGCCACTTAGACGTGGCTAACTACCAGTGCACGCGATAAGAAAAAACGTTTTATGAACTCTTGGTCGAACTCTTCGGGTCAGACCTTGAATTAGGCTGCGAAGAAATTCGGTGCCACTTAACTTTGGTAAGTTATTATGAATCCGTTACGCCTAATTTTTTTCGTTTTCCCGGCGATCATCTGACAGATCAATCTCCGTAGTGAGTCTTGGCCCTGAGAATGAGAACAAGAATTTTTTGATTGTCGATGGAGTAAACTATCCGATCCTTGTGTGTTAAACGAACCGAGTAGTAACCTTTTAGGTCTCCGACTAGCCCCTTGCCACTATACGGATCGATGGCTAATCGGTTTCTGAGAATATCCTTGAGCTTGTTCTGTACCTTTGGATGAAGTCGCTTGACGTCTTTCGACGCTTGTTTCGTAAAGCGAATTTCATAAGTCACTGCAACTCACCAAACACTTCTTCAAACCCAAACGTCTCGCCAGCTTCCGCCTCTTTTTGGGACACAGCAAAGTCTTCTCGAAATTTTTTCGACGAAAGTAATTCGATACTTTCCAGCAAGGCATCATACTCATCTTCAGAAAGCAGGACGACGCCTCCTTTCCGGTGATGGATGTGATATATTTCGTGACGCTCGGTTGCTCCACTAACAAGATCAAAAAAACCCTTTCGGGCATCTGTAGCCGTTAGATTTTTCATATTAAACCTCCTTTTGTACCATTTGTGGTACATCTGTAAGGTATTTACTTTGGGAAATTATGCAAGTAGGACAGTTCTTAGAAATTGGCCGGTATAAGCGATTTATCGAAAAACTGGGGTATTTTGCGAGCGAGTTTCGCGTGTCTGTTTATGCCTATTGCTGCATGCCCAATCATTTCCACCTTTACTTGAGCACCAAGGAAGCGAATCTCAGTCGATTTATGCAGAGTCTTCTGACATCGTTTTGTGTGAGTAGCAACAAGAAACGACGCTCCTGCGGCCATATTTTCCAGGGACGTTTCAAAGCGCATCTGGTGGATGATGATCTTTATCGCTCACGCCTATCCCGGTACATTCATCTCAATCCGATTCGTATACAAGCACTTCGGGAGGTCGATCTAAAAGAGCGTCATAACTATCTTCGGAAGTTCCGGTGGTCGAGTTATCCTGAATACATCGGCATCGCCAAAAAGCCTAAGTGGCTGGATTGTGCTCCGGTACAGCAGTCTTTCTCTTTTGATGAGGTGATCAAGCAGGTCGCTAAGTATTTTGGTGTCGACGAAAAATCTGTTCTGACGCGTAAATCCGGGCATCGTGAAGCACGGCGAGTCGCGATGTACTGTGCCAGCACCTATTGTCGCCACCATCTCAGCGTTAGTGAGATGGCTACACGTTTTTCGGTTGGTGCCAGTGCATTGGCGCACGCTCGAGATTCTGTTGCCACTAATTCACTGCCGCATCTTACACAGACATTGAGAAACCTGAAAAGTATAATAACAAAAACTTGAAATTGGAGGTCTGACCCTAAGCTCTCCCCAATTGTTTCTCCTATGCTCTCGTTAAACTGTAATTCTGTCGAATTCATTGATAATTTCGATAGACAGGCAATTTTACTATACAGAGGGTCCGAATATTGGATTTTTTGGCTAACTTCAATGATTTTCGGGTTCTCCATTTCAAATGATCCCGGAACACTCGGAATCCCAATTAGGCATGAAACTTTGAGGTCAAAGATATCATGGAAAGGAAAATCCTAAAGGAAATCAAGACTCGATTGAAGATGGCACACAAAAATCGTTTGCGAGATGTGATACTATTCGGATCGGAGGCTCGTGGTGACGCGAGATCGGACAGCGATATCGACATATTGGTGCTACTAGATGAACCTATCGATTTCGGTCGGGATCTGGAGACAAATCTCAATGCCTTGTATTCGTTGTCTCGAAAAATTGGCCGCAGAATCAGTGCAAAGCCAATCGGTTTTACGGAATATCAGGAATATGACTGCCCCTTATACCGAAATTCGCGCCGTGAAGGAATCTACGTGTGAAAGAATTCGCTATCGCAGAATTTCAACGAGCTAACCGTACACTGTCTTCAGCCCGACTCCTTTCTGATAGCGACCCGGACTCGGCAGCTTCGCGGGCTTATTATGCCGCGTTTCATGCCATAACGTCGCTATTCGCGTTACGGGATAAGAGATACTCAAAACATACTGCTATTCGAGCCGCGGTGCACAAGGAATTAATACTCGCCGATGAGTGGGATGAAGAATTAGGAAAAGCTTACGATTTTCTTTTGGATGCACGTGAAAAAGGTGATTATGGCGGAACGAATCAGGTATCAATCAGTACCGCAGAAATCGCCATCGACAGAGCGCAAATGATTATCGATGCCGTAAAAAAGACCTGTCCCGAACTGATCTGATTAATTCTGACTGCTGTCCAGAGATAGCGCACTATTTTTTCCGCGAAAGCGATACGTTCCCACATTGGTCAAGATAAACAACTACGATAAAGATCACAGACGCCAGAGAAGAATTTACCGTAAAGATTGGGGAAAGATTTTGTGTTTATAGGGCACCGTATTATACTGCAAACAGTACAATTTTTGGATGACGTTAAACTAACCACGTAAGATCTATGTTGAGCCTAACGAAATCCGCCGCGGCGGAAACGATATTTTTTAACCGGCATTCGCTGGCCAGCAGAACGCCAGATTACACGGGCGATGCGCACGTTGGAGTTCACGCCCACGCAGTCGCGGGGCGTGGTTCTTAAGTTCCTGGAAAGAAATACCACACTAAAGTGTGAACTCCAACGGTCATCGCCAGCAGAACGCGTGGTCGGACAGTCGTCGCCCAGGCAACGGCAGAAATAGCCATCAAAGGCGGCGAATGCTGGCTATACCGGTTAAAAAACTCGAAGGCGTTCGGTATAAATAAATCAAGGACAGACTTACTACGCCGACATAATTGAGGGAATGACGGCCGCCAGATTTTGTTGTACTTGGCAGGGAAACATTGTCGCGGTCGTTTTATAGCCTTACGGATTTAGGGGAACGGCTTGGCGCGATCAGTGCGGGAACCTTGAGCGGGGCGAGACAGGTAAAGGAAATCGAGAATCTTTTTCTATAAACACAAATAGTAGGTGTGACCCCAATTTTGGTTGGTTATGGGGAATCCTCGGTTAACAGGTCGCGCAACAGGTTACTTAGTATGGAGACTTTGTAGGGCTTGGATACTGCTCCCTTGAAACCGTATTCGCCGGGGTTAGCCATCACCGGGCCATCGGCATAACCGCTCGAAGCGATTGCCTTTACCTGCGGATCATATTCAAGCAGTTTCTTCAGGGTCTCCTCGCCACCGATACCGCCGGGAATGGTCAAATCGAGAACGACAGCATTAAAGGGATGCCCCGATTCTTTTTCCTTTTTGTATCGTTCTATCACTTTGTCACCGTTAACAACAACTTCCACTTCAAAGCCGTATTCGGGTAGCAGATCACCGAGTGTATCCCTTATAAAATCCTCATCGTCCATTACTAGAATTCTGCCGCCAGGTACGTCGGAGAGAAGGGTCTCAATTATGACCGGGCCAGACGCGACCTGTTCTCTGGACGCGGGCAGATAAATCTTGAGTATGCTACCATCCTCGAAGCTGGATTCTGCGACGATGGATCCACGATGATTCTGGATAACTGAATGACATACTGCAAGACCGAGGCCGTGGCCTTTTTCTTTGGTCGAAAAGTAGGGGTCAAAGATGTTCTTCAGATCATTCTCCGGGATACCCGTTCCCTGATCTGTAATCGATACTTTTACATAATCTCCGGCTTCAAGAGCCAAGGTAT
The DNA here is from genome assembly GCA_021772635.1 of Verrucomicrobiota bacterium. GTDB lineage: Bacteria > Verrucomicrobiota > Lentisphaeria > JABSQK01 > JAJFLO01 > JAJFLP01. The sequence continues at coordinate 4,166 of JAJFLP010000082.1, forward strand.
TAATGTCGTCAAGCTCAATATTCTCAGCGGAGATGGTTATGATCCCTCCGTGCGGCATAGCCTGATTTGCATTGATAATAATATTCTGAATAACGTGATTGATCTGCGCTTTATCGGCATTAATCGCGCGAAGATCATCTGATATACTAAATTGAGGTTTTGCGGTGGACCCGCTGAGACAGAAGTCAACGGATTCATGGAGAATACACGAAAGTGAGACAATTTCTTTGACGGGAGCGCCGCCCTTTGAAAACGTGAGTAACTGCTGAGTTAAGTCAGTAGCGTTCCGGCAGGCAGTCTCCGCCCTTTCTAATCTTTTAAAATCCTTGCTATCCGGTGATAACGGGATTTTTACGGGTCCTATATTCGCCAAGATGCCGGTAAGTAAATTGTTAAAATCGTGCGCAATCCCGCCAGCCAGGATACCGGTGGCCTTGAGTTTGTCGATTTTAGCGAGCTCTGCTTCATTTCTTTTGCGTGCGCCGATGTCTTTGACAATAGCTGCGGCGTTCCAGACATCGCCGGTTTTCATGCGGGAGATTGACAACTCGATGGGAAACTCGGTGCCGTCTTTATTCAAACCCACAACCTCCACGGATCGTCCAACAAACGCGCCGGTACCGGTTTCGAAGAATTTCTTGGCTGCTGATCTTGCTCTTTCCCGGTAACGTTTGGGGGTGATCAGAGCGTGAAGATCGTTGCCAATCGCCTCTTCACTAGTGAAGCCGAAGATCTTTGTGGCGGCGGGATTCCATAACGAAACACGGGCGTTTTCATCCATGCCAATGATCGCGTCATTCGCGGTTTCTGCCAGATTGCGGAAGCGTTCCTCACTATCACGCAGCGCGTCTTCCGCCAGCCTGCGTTTGGTGATATCGGTGATTACTGTCGAGAATCGGTCCAACCTGCGGTCTGTGCCCTCGCGAATTGCGATACTCTCCATACTGACAAAAAACGGCGATCCTTTTTTCGTCTTCATTCGCAATTCACAATGTTGTTTTCTGTCCGTGTTCTGATCCGCTAAAACTTGTTTTCCGTGCAAATAGAATTTGTCCTCGTCTTCCATTACGATAAAAGCGGTGATCTTTTGATTAATCAGATGTTTTCTCACCGTTCCCAGCATTTTTGCAGCAGTAAGATTGGTCTCAATAATCGATCCCTTCGCGCTAATTGTGAGGAAGCCAACAGGAGCAAAGTCGTATAAACTAGAATACTTCAATAGAGCCGTCTGCAGATCTTGCTGCGCTTGCCTGAGCTCGTCATTTTGAAGCTCTAATTCTATTCGATACGTATTAAGCTCTTCAATAAGCTGATTGTCCGACGTCAAACCGCTGTTATTTTGGGCTGATTCTTTTTTCATAATTTCCGTGGCCTGCTCTCGCTGGTCGAGTGATTTATCATCGTTTGTATTCGTCTTTTTATAATGTGAACTGCATGCAGTTGAATTTTACTGATCGCCTTCTGGCTTTCGTTTTTTTGCTCGTAATCGTTATCGTAATCTTAATCCGTATCACACTATATCACACACCCAATTTGACGGAGATTTTTCACCATGAAGGACATGAAGAGCATGAAGTAAAGACTTTTTATATTTTCGATTTTCGATTGCCGATTTGCGATTTGATTTATTTCGGAATTTTACCAAAAAACTATGGATAAGCCCGTTTCGTATTGTAAAATGTGCGTTAAAGAGGAAACCCACTGGTGGGCTCCTACGAAACTTCGTCATTTTGACACACAGCCGAGCATGCGAGACAGCCTTTGGCAAAAGTGTGAACTCCAACGGGTGCTACTCGCAGTATTCCAGATTACACGGGCGATGCGTACGTTGGAGTTCACGCTTTAGCGTGGTTTTTAAGTTTATAAAAAGAAATACCACGCTAAAGCGTGAACTCCAACGCCGCGAACACATACAAATCTTTAACTTAGTGACATTGAGACCAGGCGGCCTCCGATAGTGCGAATAGAGAAGACTTTTAACTCATCACCTCAGATCCATGTTGAGCCTAGGCTTGAAATAAGCGAACATTCCGATTCGTACTCGTACTCGTAATCGGCATCATATCCCACACTGATCGAGTACGAGTAAGATTACGACTACGAAAAGTACGCAGTTGTGTAAAGAGCCCGACAACGGATCATAAATCCTCAAAGCGTCGGGCTTAAGTGATATGATAAGCCCATCGGCAGTGAATAATAGACTCGCCGTGAATAGAAATTTGTTTAGCGACTACTTCCGCGTCAATGAGGTCACCCGCCTTATTTCTGAATTTAGCCGTAAACTCCTCTCGCTCCGCGGCAGTAATTTCCTGCAACCGCGTCATCACTTCGTTATCAGCGGCGCCAGCCTCGATATCACGCATCTTGAGTTCTTCAAATTCAGCGCGTGTGTAGCCCAGTCCCTCATGCGCTCTCCCGTTAAAGTCTACTATAGCGCCCGATTTCGCATCAATCAGAACGAGGGCATCCGATGCCAGCTCAAAAACGGTGCGGTAACGGATCTCCGACTCTTCCACTTTCTCTTCCAACAGCCTCTGTTCAGTAACGTCACTAAAGGTAATGACGACACCATCGATGAGATTGTTCACTGTACGATAAGGGAGTATTCGCATTCTGAAGCAGCGATCATCTGTTGTTCGAACTTCCTCTTCTTCTATCACCAGGCTGTCCAGAACCTTCTGCGAAAGCTTTTCCAGCGCGCACTTCCGCAGGCAGGTTGTAAAGTGCGCGATCGGCCGGCCAATATCCGTTTTTATAAGATTGATTATTTCAGTGACCTTCGGGGTGAACCGCCTGATGCAAAGATCAATATCCAGAAAAACGGTGCCGATTTGGATACTGTCGAGCAGGTTCTTCATATCGTCGTTGACCTTTGTTACTTCGTCTATTCGGCACTGAAGTTCATTATTCACAGTCACCGATTCCTCGTTCAGCGATTGCAGTTCTTCCTTCGAAGTCTCCATTTCTTCATTCGTGCTTTGCAATTCTTCATTGGTGGACTGCAGCTCTTCGTTGGTGGATTTAAGTTCTTCATTCGCTGCTTCCAGCTCCTCGATAGTCGTTTGCAGATTTTCCTTCGTGTATACCAGCTGCCGGTTGAGTTCCTCGGCGTTTTTTTCGATCTTCGTTGATTTCCCGGGAGCTGATTTCTTGCCGGTTTTTTGAGTGGAGTCTTTTACTTCCTCGAAAACAATTGTCAAGTAATCGCGCATGCTGGTGGGTTCTTCAATCGGTTTAACCCTCAAGTTTAACGTAAGATGGCCGCCGTTATTTTGGACCTTTATATTTTGGAGAACCACCTCCTGTTTTCTTGCGTTCGCAGTGCGGATGGCGGTACCCATGTCCTTCCGCAATTCCGGCCGTGCCATCTGGATAATATTCATGTTGACCTTCCCCGCGGCCGGCTCCAGAAATTTGCCGGTTCGGCCATGGATGTAGATAATAGTACTCGTGCCATCGATGATCACGCAAGGCGGCGTATCACTCTGTTGAAGGATTGCGGCCATGAGTTGTACGGCGCTGAGTTCTTCGGATCTTTTGACGTTTACTACCGCGTTATCCGAAAATTCGGCCCGAGCCGCCAGCTGACGTTCAGGGGGGTGCCTTGGTCTATCCATACTGCCCGCTGAAGCATCCAGGCGACCGAATATTTTCCATTTCTTGTCGAGCGTCGAGAAACGATCGCGATCGTGCCCGACTGTCTCAGAAGAGCCGAGGAAAAGCATACCGCCAGATCTCAAGCTGTAGTGGAAGAGCGGGATCAGTATCTGCTGAAGTTGGGTATTGAAGTAAATCAGCAGGTTTCGGCAACTGATCAAGTCAAGCTTGGTAAACGGCGGGTCTTTGATAATGTCTTGTGTGGCAAAAACCAGCATCTCTCGAATGTTTTTCGTGATCAGGTACCCACCCTCTTCTTCGATGAAATGGCGTTTCAGACGATCCGGAGATACATCCACGGCAATACTCAAGGGGTAGAACCCCGCGCGTGCGATGGCGACGGCATCGTCATCTATATCCGTAGCGAATATCTGGACATTAAAGCTGTACTTCGCAGACGCCATAACCTCCTGACAGATAATGGCGATCGAATAGGCTTCCTCCCCGCTGCTGCAGCCGGGAATCCATACGCGAAAAGTGAAATTATCCGAACCCTTCTTGAGCAGGGCTGTCTCGATCCTGCCCTTAAGGGCATCGAAGGAGTCTGGATCGCGGAAGAAATTGGTGACACCGATCAGCAGTTCCTTAAACAAAATGTCTACCTCTTCATCAGTTTCCTGAAGATAACGCACGTAACTAGATACATCATCAATTTGGTGAACTTGTAAGCGCCGCTCAACGCGCCGACAGATCGTATTCTTCTTGTACATGGAAAAGTCATGCTTGGTTTTATTGCGAAGGATAAGGTATATTTTCTGCAGGACGTTAGGCGTTTCATCGGCAAGTGGGAGCTTCGCGATGCCGTACTGGACACTGGCGTATTGTGAATATTTCATCAGTTGTGCCGGCATTTTTTCCGGCGGCAAGACGTAATCGGCAAGCCCCGTGTTGATTGCGCTTCGCGGCATTCCGTCATATTTCGCCGATTCTTCACTCTGAACCATGGCCATCCCGAGCTCGCCCTTTATTTCTTTCAGCCCCAGCGTGCCGTCGGTGCCGGTTCCCGACAAGATGATACAAACCGCATTCGCACCCTGGTCCTGGGCTAAAGACCGGAAAAAGGAATCAATCGGCCGGTTAGCACTGCGCGGGCGATCGAGCTCCATAAGTTGAAGCGTGCCCTGGAAGATGTAGAGGGCCTTGTTCGGGGGGATCACATAGACGTGATCAGGTTGAACCTTCATGCCGTCCTGTATCTGGCAGACTGGCATTGTTGTGCATTTTTGCAGGAGTTCAGGAAGAATACTGACATGCGTCGGATCCAGGTGTGCAATAATAATGAACGCCATATTGCTGGTCGGGGGCACCTTCTTCAAAAACAATTCAAACGCCTCCAGACCGCCGGCAGAGGCGCCGATGGCAACGATAAAAAAATCATTTTTCAAGTCCCCTTCATCCGGGACTTTCCTTGTCCGGGAAACCGCTTTTGTCTTGCCGGGGGATGTAGAAGGTGTTGAATCTTTTTTAGGTTTAGACGAGGTTTTCCTGGAGACAGGAAAGGATTCGGAACTTTCCTTTTTTGTATTGGCAGCAGTCGATTTGGCAGGCGTTTTCTTTTTTCGCGGCATATCATTCTCCGGTTGGGCGAACACGATCGGTCCGAGCAGTTTCCTTGGCAACCGTCTCCTTGAAACTTGGTGGATTGACTGAGATTTTCACCATGAAGGACATGAAGAGCATGAAGTAACGACTCTTTATATTTTCGATTTTCGATTGCCGATTTTCGATTTGATTTATTTTCGGAATTTTACGACTAGCCTGATCTATGCATCAATTTCGAGAATAGTAGGTGTCACTCCAGGCCTCTAGGTGTGACCCCAAGCCCCTCAAAACCTTTTTATATTTTCCCCTTCATGCTCTTCATGCTCTTCATGGTTGTAAAGCAATATTCGGTTGGCAGATTGCTCTGAAACTTCGTCATTTTGACACACTAAAGTGTGAACTCCAACGGCTTGTCCCTGCAGTATTCCAGATTACACGGGCAAAGCGCACGTTGGAGTTCACGACTTTAGCCTGTCTTAGGTTCCTGGCAAGAAAAACCACACTATAGTGTGAACTCCAACGGCTTGTCCCTGCTTGCACGAGTACTTCCCTTGTATCTTAAACCGGGTTGAGGCTGCTTATCTCGTTCGATTTCGGCTCGATGGGGCGGCTTTTGGAGTTCAATCCCGCATGCGGGATTGCCTCTACCAATCAACAAATAGCACTAAAGTGTGAACTCCAACGGCCTGTCCTGCTGCACGAGTGCTTCCCTTGTACCTTAAACCGGGTTGAGGCTGCTTATCGCATTCGATATCGGCTCTATGGGGCGGCTTTTGGAGTGCAAGCTTCAGCTTGTAAGTCAGTATTACTACACACTAAAGTGTGAACTCCAACGGCCTGTCCTGCTGCACGAGTACTTCCCGTGTACCTTAAACCGGGTTGAAGCTGCTTGTGACGACACCACAGGCAATAAAGGCGGTCAAGAAAGGGTTTGGCTGTCTACGGAAAAATCGAATACGTGAGAATCTATCAACTATTCCGAATACTCCGTACACCGCTTGTAACCTAAAGCGTGGAGCTACTTAAGTCAATTGACATTTGTTTAGACTGCAAGCAGTCGAATTTTCGATTCTTAATAGGTAAGGGTGAACGAGGTGTCGATCGGATTGCTTTTATTTTCGGCATCGATCAGAATGTCAGCCGATAGCGATTTCGATCCCGAAAAAAAATAGTAGACGAATCGATTCCCATAGGGTTAGCAGGTAGAAATGCAAACTGAGTGTTTCCGTAAAATTACGTATTTGAGGCTATCCATTCGTGAAATCTGCCGATTTTGGATCTCTATGGGATCACAGTGAAACTGTTTAATTTATGGTCACCACTCTTTCAAGAAAAATCGGGTTTGCGACCAGGTTTCCATTGGACAATTTCATATAGAATCTGACGTATTGCAGAGGCTCTTCATTCAGCATGATTTCTTCGGCAATATCGAATGACGGCCCGGAGACCATTCTTGTTCCGATCAATTTCCCGTTGACGTTCAGAAATGCAGTCCCCCCCCCTCCCGGTGAAGGTTCTCCGGCGGCGTTACGCCACTCTCCACGAATCTTTAGTATTGCAGTGTCGCTGTCCGTATGTAACGTCTCACCTAAGCCTGCTGTGGCTGTCATTGCCGACAATGACACGCCCGTCAGGCGGAATGTCTGCGTGGCCGCGCCGCCGATCGCGTAAGAGTTCCCGTTTTTTAATGCTTTGAGTATCGCGTCCTCCGAATTCTGTTCGACTTCGACGTATGTAACGATGAAATCGAGTCGCCGATCGGCGTGATAATCCACCTCTCCGACGGTTACCGGGCGCACACGGCGTTCTCCATTGCAGTATTCCGACAACATGTAATCCCACTCATTCCCGGAAAGATGCGCTGTAGACGTATCGCCGTAGAGTCCGGCGAGACCGTTGTGGCCGAAGGTAGCTACAACATCGGCCAGATATGATTTCGTGTGAAGTACGACCTTTCCGTATTTCTTAGACAGGAACGGCCCATAGGTTGACTCCATGGTCATCTCAGGATGCGACCAAAAGGCTAACGCGTCATGCTCGTTTACATAATCTATCAGGTTTTGAAACGGCTCAATCCCGTGTTGCTCGTATTGGCTGTAGTTAATGAGGTGGAAAATCCGATTGTCGGCAAGCCAAAGTACAGCAAGTAAACAAAGCGCGACGCTGACCATAATTCTTCGCTTATCAATTTTCCGGGGTTTTCTGCGGTGGCGGTGGCGGTGGGAATGGCCACCGTGTTGATAGCCGTGAGACTGACTGCTATGCCGGTGGTGGTGAGAGTGGTTGCCAGTTCGGATAATTACGTACGCTAAAAGTACGAGAAGCAGCGGTGCCAATTTGAACACCGTGTCCGGAAATTCCACCCCGAGTGGGTCATTATGGATCACAGGGAGCCCCCGATAGAACGCCTCATCTCTGCTACCGAGAACGGTCAATTGTTGGCTCCACCGATGTCCCTGGAGAGAGGCCTTATCGAAAGGGGACCCCGTCCAATAATATATCGGTGCCACGTCCGCACCGGGAATTAGAACAACTTCCGGAAAACGTTTCTGTGCCGTCGCGAGACCTTCCAAATAGTTCTTAATACCGTATGTCAATATACTGCGGCGATTCTTGACGTATCGAATCACGTTGCGAAAAGGCGGCAGCCCATATTCACCGCGGACGATAAATTGGTCGGTGAATACAACGAAATCGAAGTCCGAATCAACAGCGATAGCCGCGATATCTTCAAAACTGTTCTTTCCGGCACTCACCTCCGAGTTTACCCGAAAGGCCCCTTTAAGCCATTCGGATCCAACCCCCTCCGATGACACTGTTATAACGAGCAACAGAACAAGAAACGGTTTTGCCGGGAACGCGATTTTCATTGTGTAATGCATCATGCAAGAATTCTACGCTATCTAATAATTGTACTGCTTGCAGTATAGGAGCTACCGTCCGATCCGTTTCCTGCTCTACAGCAGAATTAATACGAAAAGAAACTTTAGTCTAAGACACACTGAAGCGTGAACTCCAACGTGCGCTTCGCCCGTGTAATCTGGAGTTCAGCAGGACAAGCCGTTGGAGTTCACAGCTTCAGCTGTGTTTCGTTCGCAGATAGCCAGCACAACTAAAGTTGTGAACTCCAACGTGCGCTTCGCCCGTGTAATCTGGAGTTCTGCAGGACAAGCCGTTGGAGTTCACACTTTAGTGTGTGTGGTATTTCTTCCCAGGAACCTAAGACACGCTGAAGCTTGAACTCCAAAAGCCGCCAAATCGAGCTGAAATCGAACGAGATGAACAAACTTAAAACCGGCTTAAGTTTCAGAGCAATCTGCCAACCGAATAATGCTTTACAACCATGAAGGATGTGAAGAGCATGAAGGGGAAAATATAAAAAGTCTTTACTTCATGCTCTTCATGTCCTTCATAGTGAAAATCTCAGTCAAATTGAAAATCGGCAAATGTGCAAGGGAGCACCCGTCCGACGCGGTGCTATTGCGTCTGTCAACATAATAAGGAAACCTGGGGTCGGCTCGAGACAATGTTCGTAGTAAGGCACGATAGTGCCCGAGGTTTTAACAATCGTCAATCCAGCAATCTTCAATCGTCAATCCTTTGATCCCGGCGAAATGCCCAGTTGGCCGAGAACATAGGAAATTTTATCTTTGTTGATCGGTTTTATCAGGTACGCCACACATTCATCCCTTAGCGACTCCATAATCTCATCGTAAACATTTTTTGATGAGATCATGATTATTTTTGCGCGACTGTCCTGGGGAAGTTCCCGATCGTTTTCGACCTGTCTAATTCTTTGGAGAGTTTTATGGCCGTCGAGCTTCGGCATCAGGATATCCAATGAAATCAGATCATAGGGTTCTTGATTGCGCAATGATGCGCTGACCATATCAACCGCCGACAGGCCATTATCAGTCGAGTCGCACTCACCGAAAGACTCGAAATATTTTAAGAGTAAACTTCGAGTGCTCCTATCATCCTCTACGATTAGTATTCGCATTTTCACTATCCTTTTTTATAAGTTTTTAACCCACATTTTATCCGTCTTCGTTCGGGTAACTACGACGGGACAGGTGCAATACGAAACGGGCTCACAATGTCGAAGTTTTCCGCCAAGTTTCAGGGGAGCGTCGACCGACGCGCTTTCTGCTGTACAGCAGAATTAATACAAAAGGAAACTTGGATCATGTGAATGTAGGAGGCTGCTCCCGCAGGCGATAACGATTATTTTGGAACGATACCAAAATAAATAAGATCGCCAGCGGGAGCTGCCT
>JAJFLP010000083.1 GCA_021772635.1 Verrucomicrobiota bacterium
CGAGCCCTAATCTCTGCTCAAATAAACCGATTGGCTTGACTTCACATCTTAGTGAATGAAAATTCACTTTCACCGTGGCGCCTTCTCCAATCGTCTTATTATGAACGAGTTAAGTTCTCTCGCGACGAATCGCGTGAATTAATCAGCCTAGCGAAATCCGCCGCGGTGGAAACGATACTCCGTCCCGCATGCGGGATGAAGATGTTCGGTATAGATACCGCAATCTCTTGCGCGACTCATAATAGAGCCTACCGAAAAACGAATCACTCGCGGCTTTAACTAGACCCTGTTCGAAAAGGTAGCGCTTTTTGGTCGAATCCGATGCTCAAGCATCGAATGTCGACCGAAAAAGCACGAAAATTCGACCGAAATAGGCAGGCGTGCGGACCACTCAGGGACAACCGCAAGTAATGCATACCCAATAGTACAAAGTTATCGGAGAATTCAGAAATTTATCAGTGAATTTGACTAAAAAATCTAACTACCGGCCCCAGTTTCTCAGGTCATCTGAGTTCTTAGCCGAAACCGTTTGGGCGTCGCCGGGGTCATCGGTTGCCCCGGCGGAGTCGTCATTGTTGCCGGCTTCTCCGTGCTGTTGATCCCGTCCTTTCGACCAAAGATCGTAACTTTCTTTGTTTACGGATCCAGGATTTTGATAATAAAACGGCTGACCAAAGGGATCGACGTACTTGTAGGTTGGATGTTCGGCAAACTGGATCTGCGTATTATCGAGGAGACTCTTTCGCGCAGTTAAGTCCGTAATACCATCTCCGTCGGTGTCCATGTCTGTCATTTCTGTGGCAATGCTGTTCCACCAATCTGCATTTATTTCCATTACCCCATCATTTGCCGATTCAGGGTAATATCCGAAATACTCCCGGTATTGCCCCAAGGCGATTTCAATCGCCTGAATCTGCGATTGACACCGACTGTTTCGCGCGGTGCGACTCGCGACGTTCGCGCCGCCGACGACTATACCAAGTAGAATCATAATAATAACCATTGCCACGATAATTTCTACAATCGTCATAGAGTGCTTTGTCATATGTATGGCCTCCCAACCTGATTTATTATTTGGACCGCAACCAGTCATTTTTTTTGAATGACAGATAACCTTCGTTATGCGAGCATTTAGCTGGATTTTCTTCGTAATCGTTCACCTCGAAAAACCAGAAAGATTACGATTACCAGTAAGATTACGAATTGGAATGTTCGTTTATTTTAAGCCTAGCCTAATCCATGCATGATGCGTCCTCGACAGCAGGACGACCCCTGGCCAAACATTCCAACGTGATTACTATACATTAAGCGTCGGCTGGACTGCTGTTTCCAGTTTTTGTTGCGCTCTTGAATTTGTAGGTGGCGCGGATGTGTTTCGCTCGCGAAAAATCCCATCGCAATAACCCTGAATACTTTTATTCGATCTGGCACGATCGAGCCTTTTCTCCGCGATGCAACAGTAATATGGATCGAGTTCGACGCCAATGTAACGGCGGTTTAACTTTTTCGCAACTACCGAAGTCGTCCCCGAACCTAAGAAGGGATCGAAAACGATATCTCCTTCCTCAGAGCTGGCGAGAATCATTTTCGCGAGTAACTTTTCCGGTTTTTGTGTAGGATGATCTGTGTTTTCCGGCATCGACCAAAAGGGGACCGTAATATCAGTCCATATGTTGGACGGATGGGTTAGACGAAATCTCCCGTCTGCGGTTTCTTTCCAATCCTTCGCGTTGCCGCTTGCGTCTCTGTATGGTGCAATGACGCGCTTTTGCAATTTTACGGCGTCGACATTAAAGGTATATTGGTCAGATAGTGTTGAGAACCAAATGTCCTCCGAATTGTTCTTCCAATTCCTTAGTGCCCCACGCCCCTTTTCGCGTTCCCAGGTAATCCGGTTTCGAATCTTGAAATACTTATCACAAACGCGGTGGATCGCCGCCGATGATTGCCAATCTCCGCAGACATAGATCGACGCGGTCGGCTTTAAGGCCGGAACGAGCTGCGAAACCCACGAGTCGAGCCATCTCTCATACTCCGCTAACGACCGCTGCTGAAATGATTCCTGATTAAATTTTTTCGTCAGATTATAGGGTGGGTCAGTAATCAGAAGATCTATAAAACAAGTGGGAAGGAGCGAGCAGATTTCGACGAGATCCTGGCAGATCGTGCGATCGATAATTTGATCGGGTTCTACGTTCGTATCCAGTTTCAGAAGGCGCTGACGGTACTCCGACTCTTCCCCCGGACTTAACGAAATCGTCTTATTCCGCTGCGCTTCTTTTGGCATATGCTTTAGTGTCCTCTACCCGTAAGATCGCCTGTCATTCACTTACGTTGTCGGCGAAATATATGGGTGCTGGATCCCGAGTGTAGTTCAGCAGATTCCATTATTGTTTCTGTCAATGTCGGGTGAGGATGAATAACTAACTGAAGGTCGGATGCAAGCGCCGCCATTTCGATCGCCAATACCCCTTCAGCGATTAATTCGCCAGCCCCTGGGCCGCAGATACCGACTCCGAGTACTCGTTCGGTTTCGGCGTCGGCAATTAGTTTGGTCAAGCCATCCGATCTCCCAAGTGTACTGGCTCGACTGGATGCGCTCCATGGAAATTTCGATACCCGAACATTTCTTTTCTCCCGTTTGCACTCGGTCTCCGTTATGCCGCACCAAGCTATCTCCGGGTCGGTAAATACAACTGCGGGAATAGCGTGAGGCGCGAACACCGTTTTTTTGCCGGCAATGACTTCGACCGCAACATGCCCCTCATGTGACGCCTTATGGGCGAGCATGGGGTCGCCGGCGATGTCACCAATTGCAAAGATTGATGAATCATGTGTCCGCCGTTGCGGATCGATTTTGATAAACCCTCGTTCATCGCTCTCAACAGCCGTATTTTCTAACCCCAGCCCTTTGGAGTTCGGTTGTCTTCCTATCGCCACGAGGACTTTATCGAAGAGGCCGCTTTCCTTCGGCCCGTTTTCCGGGGAAAATTCGACTTTGATGCCGTTCTTTTGTTCTCTCATCCCGGAGACTCTAGTGCTTAACTTAATATCGTGAAAATCTCTCCGGAGCCTCTCTTCAAGTATCGCCACCATGTCACGATCAACGCCGGCCAATAGGCTGTCAGTCATTTCTACAACGGAGACTTTCGATCCGAGTGCACTGTACACAGTTCCCAGTTCCAATCCGATATAACCACCGCCGATTACCAGTAATCGCTTAGGAATATCCGGAATTTCCAAGGCTTCTGTAGAATCCATCACCTTCACGCTGTCCAGATCAAGTGCGGGAATGGAAATTGGTTTTGAGCCAACCGCAATAACGGAGTAGTCAATATCAATTACCTTTTCCGTGCCATCTTCACAGGTGACGGCAAGTTGTTTACTATTCGTGTATCGGGCGCGGCCCTGGATATAATTTACGCCTCGTGCCCGGCAAAGTTGGTTTAGGCCGCCCGTTAATTTCTGTACAATATCATCCTTCCATTTTCGTAACTGATCGAGTTCAATTATGGGCTTCGCAAAGGTTATTCCGCAATCTTTAGCGTCTTCCGTTTCGCGGATTAATTTGGCGACATGGAGCATTGCCTTCGAAGGAATACAACCACGGTAAAGACATACCCCACCTGGATTAGCCTCGGAATCAATTAGAGTAACGTCTAATCCGAGATCGGCCGCTTTGAAGGCTGCCGCATAACCACCGGGACCGGCACCGATCACTGCGATCCGGCTACTATTGGGCTTATTCGACATTCCAAATTCCTTATATAGTCTGCTATCAATTGATATCTCGATTATCAATGTCGTGGTTGAACGACAAACACTGGCGAGCCGCGTCGCTGGCTTTATCGCGGCGAACCCGCGGCGGAGAGGTGAACATATTCAACACTATACCTTCGATACTCAGCTAAATATACAGGTTATCTCCCAGTTTTCGACAACGCGTCGTCCATTTGACTTACGCCGTCGCCCAGGCCAGCTATGGCGAGACACGATGCTGAAGCATCGCACGTAGAAATAAAAAAATAATCCGAATATAGACAGGCGGGGGCACGACAGCTTTTCAAACGCGGTTTACCTATCTGATCGCCCGTAGCTTCGCTGTTCGGATCTTGACAAACCCACAGAATCATTCTATTATCTGTCTAGTTAATCACGAAAAAGAATCGTTGTAAACAACGCTAATTTTGGTACTTAAATCATAGGCTCAAGCACGATGAATGTGGTGATAAGCGATACCGCGAAAACAAAATTGAACGGCTACCGCGATGATGCGGACCACTTCCTGCGAATATCTGTTGTTCCAGGCGGGTGCTCCGGGATGACGTACAATGCGGCAATCGACAGTAATATGATGGGACAGGATGAAGTCATATTCGAAGACGGGGATATTAAAATCGTCGCGGATATGCGGAGTTCACTCTTTCTCGATGGTTTGCATATCGATTTCTCCAACGACCTTATTCAATCGGGTTTCCGCATATCAAATCCGAACGCATCTGAATCGTGTGCATGCGGCTCAAGTTTCGCAACTTGATACCTGAGCGTTGTCTAATTTTGCGGCGTTCCTCTAATATCTTCCTAATTTTAATCTCAAAGGTTATGCCGTATGAGCGGTCAGACAATTCCACTAACGGGCGGCGAGTCAGTTTATTGTATCAACGAGAGCCAACTGGCTGAAGCAATGCGATTGGCGAACGACGACCCGGAAAGTGCGAAAAAAATTCAAGCTGTCATTGGAAAACTAGAGAACGAGATGACACGCAATGAGATGGCGGCAATTGCATTCGTTTTGATCGACCGACTGTTGAATACGACGAACAAGTAATTGGCCGCAAGCGGTCCACTTATCGGTTCGACTCGTCAATAGAATCCCCCTTCGATTTAATATTATGACTAAGATCCCAATAGAAATTAACTTAGAGTTTACGCCCAATCCCGACACGCTTAAGTATTCGCTGAACCGACGGATATTGGTCACGGGTACGGAGAATTATACATCGAAGGCGGAGGCTGATGAATTTTCGCCTTTAGCTAAGAAACTCTTTGAGCTGGACGAAATTTGCGGCACAATGATTGGCGCCGATTTTATTACGGTGACCACAAAGACACAGGAGAACCTGCGCGAGCTGAATCGCGCTATCTTATCAACGATTAAGGCTCACCTGGAGTCCGACGAGATAATATGTATTCCGCGGGCAAAAGAGGAGCCGCGTGGTGATGAAACCACAGACGCGCGGCGAATTCGGGAAATAATCGATGAGGAAATCCGCCCGATGGTAGCGATGGATGGTGGAGATATTACCTTTGAGCGATATGAGAACGGGACCGTTTACCTGGAAATGATTGGCGCGTGTTCTGGTTGTCCGAGTTCTACAATGACGCTAAAAATGGGTATCCAGAACCGGTTGCAACAGGAGTTTCCGGACATAAAGGACGTAGTCCCGATATAGGCATCACGATACTGTACTGCTTGCAGTATAGCGTCCGTGAAGGAATTCCGTCAGTTCGCGGTGCTCTTAAAGGCGAAACGGGTGACGCGACGCGTGGATTTCATCTCTGCTTAGAACAATGCTATCCGTTAGCTTCGTGTTCGAGTCGTCCAGCCTGTTGGCGAGCGCCGTAACCGCTCTTTCCATCCAGATCGGTAATTTCTTGAGGTTATGCGAAAAAACGTCCTTGCTAAGAACCACCGCCTTGGTTTCCGTCAGTGCAACAGCGGTGGCCGTCCGTCTAGCGTTGGTGATCAACGCCATCTCCCCTACAATCTCGCCTTTCTCGAGCGTGCCGAGGTGGACTTTCTCATCGCCAGATCCCTTAAATACCTCGATGCGGCCACTTAGCAGCATGTAGCACTTAGTGCCAGGTTTTCCTTCCTCCAGCAATTTCTCCCCTTTCTTGAACACCACCGTCTCGTATTCCATTTTACCGCGCAAAAGGTCATCGAGGTCCGCGATCAAATGGGCTACTGAGGCATACCTGTCATTTTTCGCCGCTGCCATCGCCTTTTTTATGATACGGCAAAGATCCTTGGACAGATGCTTATTCTCCGAGGAGAATTCCTCCGGGGCACGGTACTCCGTCCTTTGGGCACGTTCGACTGCATCTCGTACGTGACGGCCTACAAATGGGGCTTGGTGCGTGAACATATGGTAGAGTGTCGCGCCAAGAAGAAAAATATCGGTGACCTCATCCAGCTTAGAAGAATCGCCCGCTGCTTGTTCAGGTGCAAGATATACTGGAGTTCCTTTGATCGTCCCGGAGGCGGTAGCCGCCGGCGTGTCCGCGAACTGTGAAGCGCTATCACCCGACTCTGACTTCGGCGGCGCATCCTCCGAATCACTTAATCGTTTCGCCAATCCCCAGTCCATCAGGATGACCTCGCCGAACTTACCGACCATTATATTTTCAGGTTTAATATCGCGATGTATGACTCCTCGAGAGTGGGCGTAGGAAATTGCGTCGCACACCTTCCGGAAGATACCGATTAAAGTATATAAATCGTATTTTTCCAAGTATTCTGGTTCTTCGTCGTCAATTTTATCAATGATTTCGTAGAGTGACTCGCCATGTACGTGAGTCATTGTAAAGAATAATCCGTATGCGGGTAGAAATCCGAAGTCGTGCATTGATACGATATTAGGATGTTCGAGTTCCCCGGTGATACGCGCTTCGAAAATAAACCGTTTTACCGTGTCGAGATCGCTCTTGTGTTGCGGACGTATTGCCTTCAGAACGGTGTACCGGCGAATATCCTGATCGTAAACACGATAAATACTCCCCATACCCCCTCCAGCGATTTCGTCGATGACCTGGTATTTCGTCTGGTCCGGGTTGCGCGTTAATATGTTCTCGTAAAGAGACCGCTCGTTCAGTAGAATTTCGCTTTCGCTTGACGCAGAGGTCCCATCGAGACCAAGAGACGCTCGGCTGACCTTCAAGCTCTCGCCAAGTGCAGACATTCGGGTTTCCAGTTGGTCATCGCTAATGATCAGAGAACTGTAAGTCTCTTCTTCGTCTGCTTTTGCTTTGTCTTCAGGATTTTGTTCGTCTGTCATATTGCAAGGGATTCCGAAATTGGTGGATCGTGATTTTACAAAGTCGCGCACCGTGTGTAAAGGCGAATCTCGTAGTCCGCGGCCGAATTGTAAATGATAGGCGCTCATCTATCTGGGGAAATCCAGCGTCCAGCCGGATCCTTCACTCTTAACAGTGTACGATCGCATCAGGCGGAAAGAGGAAACCAGAGTATACCGAAAGTCATGGTCCCGCATGCGGGACGAAATATCGTTTCCGCCGCGGCGGATTTCGCTAGTGTGTCGTGTACGTAATTCATTGTGTTATGACGAGAGGCATTTCGTCGCCTCAGGTGCATCGAGAGAAATAAGGCGATGCTTGCGCATCGTCGTAT
>JAJFLP010000084.1 GCA_021772635.1 Verrucomicrobiota bacterium
AACGAGAGAAGTTTCGACAGTAAAACTATAATTTTCCTGGCGATTTTATCTCGTTCCCAAGAAGTTTCCAAAGGGCAACTCTCGCATATAACTGCCTCAATCTAAATTCCATCCCATCGCAAGAAACCTCCGTGCTCTCCGCGCCTCCGTGTGAAATAAAGACGTTTTCTCGCAGTGACAATAAATATACAAAAAACCTCATGTCGCACAGAGACGCAAAGTTCACGGAGATGATACGCTCCGCGTAAGTCTATACGCAACTTTCTATCGGGAAAGTTTGATTTCCTGGAGACTGACATCTCTAGAAACGCCAGTTTATTGAGATATCCAATCGCCTGGAAATAGATTCCAGCACCGCGAATCTGCGTAGACCGCTCTCCGTGCTCTCCGCGTCTCTGTGTGATACAAAGTCTTTATCTGAAGATCGGGAAAGGCGGTTGTTGCGGATAGGTTGTTAGGGGAACAGATGCTTCAGCCGTTCTGCTGGCCAGCAGAATGGCGTGACAAGGATTGCTGGGTGCACTAGTCACTCGCCGGATTCTCAACGTATTCGTAAACGCAGCGGCTGAAGTCGTTAAAGTCTCCCAAATCATTGGCGATTATGCTATATACGATTTTCCAATTAACTTTTTCGTAAGCATGGACAGCGATATTACGAAACCCAACGGCTTTTCTCATTCTGTCAGCCAAGTCTCCGGAAATAATATTTAGCGTTGCCAAGGTCGTAAACGACTCTGCCATTGTTGCCGGGGCATCACGGTCCGACTCGGCAATGGCGTGTGACGCAATATCCACGGAAAGCTGGACGGCGCGTTCCAGATTAACGCAAATTATATCCTGCAAATCATAGTCCTCAATCAGTTGATCGCTTGATCTCGGGACCTTAGATTCGATCCGATCAATGCACCGCCTTAACGACTCAAGTTTTTCATGAATAACGTCATTTCCCATAAAGAAACTCCTTCCTTCTCGTTTCTAAAATTCGGCGATAGTAAGGCATCATATCTGCCTGATTGTACCACATTTTTCTCAGCAGAAAAGCATACACGAGGTTATCGTTATTTACC
The DNA here is from genome assembly GCA_021772635.1 of Verrucomicrobiota bacterium. GTDB lineage: Bacteria > Verrucomicrobiota > Lentisphaeria > JABSQK01 > JAJFLO01 > JAJFLP01. The sequence continues at coordinate 1,068 of JAJFLP010000084.1, forward strand.
ATCACACTCCCTTTACACAGCGCCTCTTGCAATATTGTGCCCGAAACCTGCTGCAAATCAATCAAATCGACTTCTCGTTTAACGACTAACGAGAGTTCCTCGACAATCGCAATTTTCTGTCGCTTTGACAGAGGATCTTTCCCGGCTACCGCGATGTCAAGATCGCTCGTCTCCCGAACACGGTCCGTTGCGAATGAACCGTAAACAGTGCAGAAAACAATGTGCGGATGACTGTTTACCACACTAATAATATCGCCTTTTATCTTATTTAAAGCGTTCATAGATATGCGTTCCCGTCAGAGGCGGGTTAGTTGTTCGGGAGGGCGCCGGGGGCGCGTTGCTTGATGCTTGATGCTTCAGCCGTTCTGCTGGCCAGCAGAATGGCGTGACAAGGGTTGCCAGGGAAAAGCGGTTAGTGAATTCCGAATTCGGGGAGGATCTGACCGAGTTCGTTAGCGAAATCGAGTAATGTTCGCCGAGCAAGATCGGGAGAATCGGAGCCGTCGGTCACGATTGTTACGACGTATTGCGCGCCTTCTTTATTTACGGAAGGGTCCTTCCACGACTGGAGGAGGTATGCAAATCTGTTAGACAATTTTCCGGGGACGTCCTTGTACCAGAAAACGACAGACTCTCGCCTTCCCGCCTTTGAGAACAGACGCGCTGACAAACCCTGACCCGTGACCTCTTCATTCCTGAGTTCCAGGTCAAAATCGGGTATTCGTTCGAAACCCCATGCCGGGTAACACACATCTGGAAAATGGGATCTAACTCCTTTTTTTATTCCTTTACCCCGCCGCGAGCCGGGGCTCCAGTAAATGACCCGTAGCTCAACCTTCGCGCCAGCGCTGTTCTGGTAACTCACGATCGTATAGTCACTCGGACTCAAGAGGTCTAGGTGATCCTTAAGCAAGCTGCGTTGTTTGGCGAGAGTAAAGTCGCCGACGATCTTAGGAAATTCGGCTAATGGTTTTCTATCTGAGAAGGCGTCGTCAACTGTCTGTTGATAGTGGTTGTGAATGATGAAGTTCGCGGATGCGCCAAAAGAGAACAATGCCACGACCGTTGCCAGGATCGACACTCGCTGTGGAGCCAGAAAATTTCTTACGAGGGCACCGACTCGAGGCGATTCCCCGTCATTCCCGGAATGAGGTACGGCAAGCTTCCTGGACAATAACGATGCGAGACCTATTAACGCGGCCAATCCACAACCAAATGTCACCCAACCACAAACTTCATGGCGCCAGCCGGATGCGTATTGGATTCCTGCTCTGTGGACTAGAAACCCGGTCGCGACGACCCGGAGCACGTTCATTGCCACAGATACCGGCAGCGTCAACATGCACAATAGCACAGATCTAAAAAACCCCATATTGAGCACGTATCCGAGCGCTGCAGCACCTGCCATGAGCATCCAGAATGAGCGGATACCACTACAAGCGTCCTCGACCCCAAGGGACGCGTTTACGAGGTGCAAAACATTGCCTTCTCGAAATACGGTTATCCCGATCGCGCGAATAATTTCTTCGCTGAATACTGAAACCAGATTTCGCAGCCAAAGCGTCAGTGACAGTGTGAAAGACTTTGGGAACGGAACGGTAAATACCAGGTAAATAAACGGGAAGAAAAGGAGTCTTAAGAATTTAATCCCGCCAAATGCGATGGTCGTACCGGCCAAACAGAGGATTAGCCCGATCGCCAGTAAGAATCCAACACCGAGGCCGTCGGGATATATTGCGATCAGGTACCATTGCCCGAGTGTCACCACCAGGACGCCGATTACTATCAGAGGTATTCCAAACCAAGAGGATTTTAACTCCATTTTTTTCTCACGGACTATCTGCCACGCGAAATATCCCGAAACGAAAGGCACCATTAAACCATGAGAATAGTCGTCCTCTTTATTGTAAATATCGCATAGAACAGCCAGCGACGGCCACGCGAATACCGCAAGGGCTAAGCCGAGAATCCCGAGTCCAAGGCAGGGAGAGAGAAGTTTTATCTGTGCCTGCGGCACGATGCTAGTCACTAGTTACTCGTTACTCGTTACTGGTTGCGAGTTGCTGGTTACTGGATACTGGATACTTCCGCCGTCGCCAAAGGGTTGCTGCAGACTGGATCCTGGCTAAAACAGATACTGGGTTGACAAGTTGATACGATTTTTCTCGCACGGAGGCGCTAAGAACACGGTCCCGGATCGCCCGGGATCCCGCCTATGCGGGAAGAATGATTAAATGCGTTATTCGATACCAGCCCGGACAGGCAGGTATTGCATATGACCTGATCTACGTTCGATACTATCTACTCCCTCTCCGTGGTCCCTGCTTGTCGCGCCATAGCCTGGCGAAGGCGGATGTCTCCGCGTGCCTCGACGAAGCCACCAGTCTACGTCCGTTGTGACTACGCCGGGCTCTACCTGGGCGAAGGCGGATGTCTCTCCGCAGTCGCGGAGTCCGTGCGTACGGACCGTGCGCAATGAAAGGCTATGGCGTGACAAGGGATGCTTAAAAAAGCGGTTGTTGCGTTGTCAGGAGGAAATAATAGGCTTGGGAGACGGTTATTTCTTCTTGAAGTTAACCGCCGGAAGCCCCTCAAAATCACTATCTAGCGTCCAAATAACCGCGTCATACGCTAGCGCAGTCGCATAAATAAAACTGTCCGCCATAGGCAATTTATGCTTAACGCTAATGACACTCGCTCGAATCGCAATTTCTTCCGTCAACGCTATTACCTCGCCCTGCTTCATCTGAGCAACCACTTGGAGGGCTCGAGCTTCATCAGCTACGAGGAGAACCTTCTTAAATACTTCGTAAATACAAACTACAGGTACGATAAGTTCCTCTGTATTTTCTATCGATTCCGAGAAATAAGAAGCGTTCTTCTCGCCAAATAAATATTCGATCCAACCAGACGTATCGACTAAATTCATACCCGATCGTCCGCGTCACGATCAAAGCTTGAATCCAGCCCCTTGAAAATCGCCCTTATCTCTTTTATAGGACGTATCGGAACCAGTTCGATCCGCGACTCAAAACTAATAACCTGCAGTTTCTCGCCCGGACGAATCTGCATACTCTCCCGAATCTTCTTCGGAATCACTACCTGATATTTTGGCGAAACGGTGACAGAAGTCATATCGATCCTCTATTTGTAATACGATACACTAATCGATCGGGATTTTCAAATATTTTGCCGGTCGAAATGCAGAAGGATTACTGGCTAGAAATTAGATTATTCTCGCACGGAGCCGCTGAGTTCACGGGGGAAAACAATTGATAAGGATTATATGCGGTATTCGATACCAGCCCGGACAGGCAGGTATCTTATATGACTTGATCTAAGTTCGATACTATCTTTTCCCTCCCCCGTACTCCCCGCTTGTCGCGCCATAGCCTGGCGAAGGCGGATGTCTCTCCGCAGTCGCGGAGTCCGTGCGTACGGACGGTGCGAAAGAAAAGACCGACCCCACACAGATCCGCTAAGAACACTCCTGTGAGCCGGCCGCTGACTTCTGAATACTCAGTTCTCTATTGGAGCGTGACGGCAACGAACGGCTGAGCGACCATCCAGCAACAAGCATCGTGCTGCCACCGCAGCACTGTAGCATCTGGCAATTCCTGTCACTTTATTGACTTCCCAAATCAATCGTCTCTTGAGCCTCAAGATAAATCCAAACTGCTTGACCGAACCGTAAGGTGTCACCCGGAAACAGCTCGAATAAGGACTGCCCGATAGCGTCCCACCCCCAGATACCTAAGGCATCGGTAGGGGCCGAGACCCCATCGGCCGTAGAGGCCGCAAGGCTCCAGCCCGCGTCCAACGTCATAACACCGTCAGTGGAAAGTCCCGAAACCAATGCGCCGTCCCCTCCCGCAGCGCTGAAGATCCAGTAGCCCTTCTCCGGATTCAGCGGCTGCGACGGATCAGCGGGAACGAATCGACTACCGTCCCAGCACCAGGCGGTCTTGGAATAAATTGAACCGAATACGTTGGTAAGCGTCTGATCACTAACGATTGGGATACTCGCCAAATTCCAGCCTGCGCCGAAACGATTGGGCACTAGATTCTGCGGCGGACCGTAGAGAATCTCGAAAGTTGTTGATTCATCCACCGAGGGAGAAAATGGAGTTGATTTCAGGTTAGACAGGTCCTCCGGACCGCCTGAGGGGCTTTCATTCACGAGACGCTGTAAATACAATTTGTAATCGGTCGCCGTATCGGCGTTGCCGACATTTAACGTGCTGCTCGTTGACAACATTAACGTCCCCGATTTAACACTGTCCGTCTGCTTGAATACCAGTTCCCAGCGGGACTGCTCTTCGAAACCTCGCGCGTCTGTGATAAGTTTTCCGTTGTTTTCCAGATAAAAATAGGGGTCCGTCCCCGCCGCGACTGGAGCCATCATAGCGGCGTCTCTCCGAATCGTCAGCGACTCGGTAGGCTGTCCCACTTCGTCCGGATCGAATTCGATCGTGATCTCGATCGATCCGTTCAGTCCGACGTCGATCGGATCGATTGAGTCGGCGGTCAGTTGTTCGCCCAACCCGTCAAAAACGTCGCCGACCAGGTCAACCTGGAGCGTATCAGTAGCGTCAACGCTCATTAAAGCACTCGCGTCCAATATCACTCGGATAACCATTTCCCCGCCGACGGGATCGACATTAGTTACGGTTTTTACAGCACTCAAAACGTCTGTGCTGTTATTTAACGTTACGGAAAAGTCGCCTGCATTGAGGGCGATCGTTCCGGCTGAATCGCGGTAAACTGGTTCACTGAACCTGAATTCGACATAGCTGTTATCGCCGGCAACTACGCGATTAATCAGGGCAAGCGTCACAGTATCGACGATTAGTTCGTTAGTCGTCGCGTCATTCACTGTCGTCGCGTCTGTAGCGGTGACCTGAACGTCATAAATCCCATCCGGGAGGACTGTTAATTCTCCCGCAGCCAGTGACCACCCGCCAACCATGTCGTTCACCGCGGTCCTCGTCTGACCATCCACCATCACGGTAACCGTCGCGCCGGGTTCACTGACGCTACCACTAAGCGCAGGGCTAGACATATTGCTTGTTGTAGAGTTGACGGTTACGGACGGCGTTAGCGATCGCCTGATCGTTTCTGAGTAGTCGTCATCGGTTGGCGTAATCCCGGTGAAAACGGCGCGCATACGAAGTTCATGCTCACCGGACGGTATCGCCAAATCGAACGAAGCCGCATTCGGCATGATCGTGTTGGTGACCTGGACAGGACTTCCTGACGGAAACAATACATCCGTGATCTCTATGTCATCTATATATACGGCTTCATCGCCAAACGCGTCCGGAGAATTGTTGATGTCGAAAATATACGCGACCGAGAACTCCTGCCCGGCTAAACTCCCCAGGTCAAAAGTCAGCTTATCTGTATTGAAGCTGACGTGACTCGGGAGGGACTCGTGGGGCTGATCACTATACCCCAGGGTCGTCGGTCCCAAATCATCTTCGACGCTGGTTTCAGTAAATGATAAACTGGAAATCGGTACACCGGCAGAATTCTCGACACCATACTCGATCGTCTGAAAATCAGTATCGTTGGAAAGTATATAGCTTCTTGCGAACCGCCACTTCGTCGTTGCGGTCGCCTCAATTTGGCCTCCCGCGCTGAACGACAAGAAATACGTGTTTAATGAATCCGCATCATTCCAGTTAGCCTGATACGCAAGATCCACGGCTGGATCCTGCTGCTGAGTGTCGTCCAATGTTCTCCAAAGTGCGCCGGCACCGCTCCCGAGTCCGTCTGTATTGCTATCAACGAATAGTCGGTTCCCGGTGTCAGCGTTATCTGTGAAAGACGTAAGCACCAAGACCTGATTCTGGATTTCGAAGGACTGCACGGTATTTTCGATGGCGTTCTGTATCAACACGTCATCATTGACTGCGTTCGTGTCTGAACTGCACCCGCCGCTGGTGTCGGCACACTTCGTTATTGTAGCGGTATAACTCGAGACGGGGTCGCCCGATGAATCCGTCGGGTAGCTCCAGGATATCTGCCGATCGCCAGCCGCAGCAGATTGAATTTTAGGGATAGGCGGTCCGTACACGTCCTGGACATACGCGATATCCTCATTGGTCATTGTGCCGGGTGTCGTAGCCGGATCAAACGCTGCGTACATCAGAACATCGGCTGTTGCCCCCGTAACCTCGGCGATATGATCGAGCCCGATCGTATGCCCGATTTCGTGGACAGCGACGACAAAGAATACCTGGTCCGTCCATCCGCTGAATGTAGAATTAAAATGCAAATCCCCTGCCGAACTCGCGACACCACCAGTTCCGGCGGTCGTCGGAAAAAAACCGTGGCCGAGAATCGAGGAATTGATCGAGAACTCGTGGCCTCCTATTCGAATCTGCCCTTCCGCGCCCGGCTCGATAACTTCGGTAAATTCAATATTCGTTACGGCCTCCCACGCATCGAAAGCGTTTCGAATAAGCTGTTTGAAGTTGGCGGGAAAATTATCCGGCGTAGACCCGTGACTCTGGCCGAACATCTCGTTGATGGTATCTGACGGTGCTTCCTGTTCGATATTGTTAACGTCACTTGTGACGTCGTATGAAAATGATACCGAAACAAAACTATAGGTCAATTCAATGCGCGCCCCGCTGGTCGCAAGCCATCGGGCCTGTGTCGCGCTGTCAAGATGTGAACGCGTCGCCCGCTGGGGCGCCTTCGCAGCGCCCGGACAAACGAATTCTACGGCGCCGACTCCGCCACAAATCATTAAATATACCAGCGCAATAACGTATCGAATTCTAAGATAAATCATCGTTTTTGCCCCCTCAAAAGTTGCGTGGTGCGTGTTACGTGGTGCGTGTTACGTGGTGCGTGTTTCGTGGTGCGTGTTTCGTAGTGCGTAGCCCCGGCTTGAACTGACATAATTTACCATGGACATTCAAAGATAAAAAGGCACCCCGTAGATATAGAAACTGCAAGCAGTCGTCATCGGCGCGGAGCAGTGAGTTGCCTAAGCTTCAATAAGGCCGAGTCGGCACCGTCTTTGTCACCGAGGCTAAGGCGCACCGCATACAAGTTTCGCCACCCGTCGACGTCCGTCGGATTGTAATGAGCGGACATCGCTATGCAGCTTTCGCCGAAACGATGAGCGGCAATATCCTGAAACATAAATGCGAATCGTCCCAGGTTGTACCATGCCTGTGATGAGGTTGGTGTACATTCCAGGACAGTGGCCAACTCGACGGGACTTGCGTGCTTGATATAAGAACTGTGGTCCAGATCGTGGATACGTAGACCGAATGTGATATAAAACGCAAGTGTCACAACCAACCCCAGGACAGACAGTGCGCGCATCGCGATAACCCGCGATAACCGTACATCGCTAACTTGCGAGCCGGATGATATACCTAATGGTAACCCAGCGATCGAACCGAGAACCACTGCATACAGCGGTATACTGATAGCGACTTCGAACAGTGCATGCGCCATAGCGCAGGCCATGGCGCACCCCGCGGCGATTGCGATGTCCTTATTAACCAGGCGATTTGTGACGTTCCGCCAAAGCGTTTTGAAATACCAGTAAATCAAATAGCCGAATATCAGGGCCCCGACGATTCCGGTTGTTGAGAGAAGTTGAATGAACTGGCTTTCCGCATGATGAAATGCGCTCGCAGTTACGAAGGATTTGTGTCTCGGAAAGGCGACCTGAAATGCATCGGCTCCGACCCCAATAAACGGATAATCCTGCCAAAGTTTGATGCTATCTTTCCAAACTCTTGTCCGTGTTTGAGCGTCGACTTCTTCGACGGATTCCCTCATCGTCCGAAGCCGCTGCTCCAAATTTCCGCTAACCAGAAGACCAACTGCCACGAAGCTTACGCATGCCACCAGGCATATACTCAGTCCGAACGCCATTCGCCGCCGTGAAAGATTGGCAAGGACCACGAGAAATAAGGACAGCGCGTAAATCGCGAACGCGCCCCGCGACATCGAACATACGACCGCGATACTCACAATTGCGAAAGCAGCCCCACTGAGAATCGCTAGACCAATACGCTTGCTTGCAATGTTCGACGCGATGCCCATTAAAATCGCCGGGCAAAGGAGGACAATGAACCCGCCGAAGTGACTGCGGTTGATGAAGCATCCAACTGGTTCCCCATTCGTCACCGGGAAATACCACCACAACCGCGCGCCCTGAAGCATCACGTGTTGACTTAGAAAACCCAGGAACGCGACTACCGTTACGACGCCTGCCAGAAAGAACAGGTACCGCCTCTGCCAGACGCCGGATAAACATGAGCTCAGTGCGGTACTGGCAAACACGGCAATGAAGAACAACGTCGACCGTAGTGTCCCGCTTCGATTTCGCGAAAGCGCGAATCTTCGTGGCGATTCTTCTACCAAGTTAAGTGACAGCGCGGTTTCAAGATGATCCCGAGCGATATCGTTTTGCTCGCTGCGGACGGGCCCGGAAAGTAAGTCTTCAATAGCCGGAGGTAGCGGCAACGCTGTCAGAAGCAGAAACAGAATGGTTGTAATCGCGACGCCCGCCGGAAAATTGAATCGGCCGCAATATTCGCTGCGAAACGACGCCGCCAATAAGCCAATGGAACTGATACCTGCGATGAGATACGTGGTACCGGCGTAAATACCACCACCCCATATCGTCAAAACGAGTACGGAACCTACGAGAACAATGAATGGAAGCAAAAGTGGTTAGGGGAAAACAGTTGTTAAGTTGTTGGGTTGTTTGTTGTCACGTAGTAGACAACAGCTTAGAGCAAGGAGTAGGATGAAATTTTCGATCCGTCTACGTTCGGGTAGCTACGCCGAGACAAGTTTTAGATTTGCGATTTGGAGTGCAACAGACAGAGAAAGCCAGAAAGCCCGACCTCACACGGAGCCGCAAAGCTCACAGAGAAAGGGATGTGGTTTTATGCGATGTTCGCGTTATGCGAACAGGGTAACGAGAGAAGTTTCGACAGTAAAACTATAATTTTCCTGGCGATTTTATCTCGTTCCCAAGAAGTT
>JAJFLP010000085.1 GCA_021772635.1 Verrucomicrobiota bacterium
ACGGGTTCTGCTTCTTTTGACGTTGAGCTGCGTTAGCGAATTAGGTACGTACCTAACGGGTACGCACGCGAAATCGCTGCCTGGCTCAGCGACAAAATAAGCAGAATCAAATTTCGAGTTATTTATGAGACGGCACACTAGAACTTATTCGAAAAGGATTTCAAATTATCTATTTTCTCGCTACGTTCCCTAAAGTCCGACAGGCTCCTAGGCGAAGATCTTTTTTACTTTCTCAGTAAACGCACCGAGCCGTGGATGCGCGCTGTCATCGAGGCTATCGCCGAATGCCTTAAGGCGCTTGCGCTGTTCCTTGTTCAAGTTAGTCGGGATTTCTACCGCGATCCGTACGTGCTGATCACCCCGACCATGTCCGCGTATCGATGGTACGCCCTTGCCGCGAAGGCGGAAGATGGTTCCATTCTGAGTGCCTGTTTTGATCTTTAGCTGGGCTGTTCCGGCAATCGTCGGGACTTTAACCGTTCCGCCGAGTGCGGCTGTCGGAAAATCCAGCGGAAGGTCCAATATGATATCATTCCCCTCGCGCTGAAAGAACTCGTGTTCTCCTACATGAAGAACTACATATAAATCCCCGGAGGGACCGCCACGGGCACCAGGTTCGCCCTCACCGCTCACTCTGAGCCTCGCGCCGGTATCAACGCCGGCAGGTATATGTATTTCGATTGTCTTCTGTTTATTTACCCGCCCATCACCTCGGCACTTCGAACAAGGCTTGTCCATTATCTCGCCGGCGCCGTTGCATTGCTGGCACGGTTGCCGCACACTGAAGAATCCCTGTGTCATTGTTACTTGTCCGGCGCCGCCGCACTGCGGGCAACTTCGTTTTGACGTTCCGGGTTCAGCGCCTTCACCTTTGCATTTGTCACAGTGTTCCGCTTTCTTCAGTTCGATCTGTTTATCAGCGCCGTACACGGCGTCTTCAAATTGAATCTGGAGGTCATACCTCAGATCGGAACCAGCCTGCGGGCCATTGCGACTTTGGCGTCGTCCGCCGCCAAAAAATTCCTCAAATATACTGCCACTGCCACCGCCACCGCCGCCGCCGAATACCTGACTGAAAAGATCAAATGGATCGGTATGACCACCGCCGCCTGAGGCCCCTCCGCGTCCGCGCCGAACATACGCATCATGCCCGACTTGATCATAAATGGAACGCTTTGAACTGTCATTCAGGACTTCATATGCTTCCGAAACCTCTTTAAATTTATCCTCAGCTTCCTTATCGTCAGGATTCTTATCCGGATGGTACTTGACCGCCATCTTGCGATAGGCCTTTTTCAACTCATCCTGCGTCGCCGTTCGGCTAACACCCAGCATTTCATAGAAATCGGTTGCCATAATCTATTTCTTTAATAAGGTTCAGTGGTTCAAAAGGGTTATGGTTTTACGGTTCTCTTTTGCTAACGATCTAGCCTGAATAATTTACCAGTATTCTGCTACGAGCCCTAATCTCTGCTCAAATAAACCGATTGGCTTGACTTCACATCTTAGTGAATGAAAATTCACTTTCACCGTGGAGCCTTCTCCAATCGTCTTATTATGAACGAGTTAAGTTCTCTCGCGACGAATCGCGTCAATTAATCAGGCTAGAAGCGAGAAACCTGTGTCGGGGGTTACTATTAGAATTTTTATCCGGGAAGGGCTTAGGCTTTCACCTTATGCCCCTACCCCATGACCGGTGAAAAAGTATGGTTGCGGTTATTGCGAATCACTCTTCTCCTCCGGGCCGCTGCTAACAACAACAGACGCTGGACGAATTAAGCGCTCACCGAGGCGATACCCTGCCTTGAATTCGCGTAAAATCTGTGCTTCGGCGACCTCTGCGGAGTGCTCTGTTGAAATAGCCTCGTGAACGTTTGGATCTAATTCCAAGCCAACGGCTGGAATCTTCTCGACACCGAGGTCCGTTAGTCGCCTATCGAATTCAGCTTTAATCAAGTTCATCCCTTCCTTTAACGTCGAGAAATCATCAGATGTCTCGATCGCGTCCATCGCCATCTTAAAATGGTCTAGTACAGGGAGGATCTCTTCTATTGTGCTGATTTTCACAATTGCTCGAAGCTCCATTGAATCACGCTGAGTACGTCTACGATAATTATCGAACTCCGCCTTCAGACGGAGAAGTTTATCGTTAGAATCCTGGAGCTCCTGCTGAAGTAATTTAACCTTATTTTTCGGGGCTTTTTTGCGAGCAGTTTTCTCGTCGGCGACCGAACCCGCGCTCTCGCTCTCCGCTAAACCCGAACCGGGTCCGGCGTGCCCTCTTTTATCAATGCTATCTTCTATGTCTTCGTTATTCATATTTCATTACCCAATTACTAAATTGTACTTACGAAAGTCTCTAACCAAGAATCTACGTCCGACACTGCCACCACCCTTGAATCGTCACAATAACTGGATCCTGTCGCCATACGTTATATCATCGCGTTTCGGAAGCCGCCAAAGATAGCTTAAATTCCTTTGAAGTCAAGATATAAAGGATTGACGAGTGATCGAATTGAGAGATTGACGAACTATCTCAATCCTTCTTTTCCAGATAAAGATTAATAGTAAATGGCAGGAATCCATCAGTGGCTAGTGTGTCGTGTACGTAATTCATTGTGTTATGACGAGAGGTATTTCGTCGCCTCAGGTGCATCGAAAGAAATAAGGCGATGCTTGCGCATCGTCGTTTTCTTTCGATGGGACTGAGCGGCGAAATACCCTCGCCGCAAATCGGTTATGCCTCTTTTGGCGCAGGTTCACGGCGACTGAGGAAGGACAGACCTACGGGTATGTCCGTTCCTCAGTTGCCGCATCCCTGCATCCAAATTAGGCACAATCATAATACAACGAATTACGTACACGATACACTAGCCGACTCTCAAAAATTGAATTTCGTAATCGGCCAGCACGCAATCTTTAATCGTTTCAACCAAGGTTACAATCTTATCTAAGACCCGATTCGCAAACTTTTGTTCATTACATGCGATAACAACGCCTAGGCAGGCGAAATTCAATATCTCATTGGCGTCAACCTCGGCAATCGATACATTAAACTTGTTGCGAACTCGTTGTTTAACCCGGGCAAGTACGCGCCGCTTATCCTTCAGTGACATCGCAGACGCAATATCCAACTCCAAAGTCAAAACCCCAATTACCATATCCACCCCCGTTGCTAATGTTCTTGCCTAGATCTCGGTAACTTTACCTTGCAAGATTTTATCCGTCGCAATTAACTGCACCAGGTCGTTACGGTCCGTTTCTACAGGATCAGGTGAATTAGATTCATTGGAAATCAATATCGTTTTGGTCGCAGTCCCGGATTTTGCGAGGTCGTGTACAAAACTTTCACGGTCCTGATCCCATCTTAAGAAAAAACAGATTGCGAATTCAGCTTTATTAAGATCCGGATTACTCGCTGTCAACGCCGCTGGGAACGTTTTTTCATGGCACGCGTCCATCGCAGCTAGAGATTGCAGAATATTCGACAGGCTGTTTATCGGCGTATCGCTCACCATATGGCATCCCTGTGCGTCAATAACGCAGAGACTTATTCGGTATCGGTCGGCGATAAGGTAGTCACTTGTAGCTGCAGCCAGTGACAAAGAAGCCTCGAACTGCTTATTCAGTTTACTTCGGAACCTGTTAAGAAATCGCGGAATAGAAACGAAAGTATCGATAATTAGCAGAATTTGACCAGGAGCATGGTTGCAGAATTCTTTTATGATAGGTTGCCTTAGACGGGCTGATGATCGGGCATGGATATATCTGGCGCTGTCACCGTACTGGAACTCACGGCATCCCAGTAAATCCATTGACTGCCCGGATTCTGTGGACGACGATACAGTCCCTATTGCACGAGTCGAATAATCAGCGGGGAATTCCACGGATTTCAGCGGTAAGTATGCCGGATATACAAGTATTGATTTATCGGCCGGGCCGTGGCTTCCCCACCGCCATAAACCGAAAGGAAAAGCCGAGTCCGCGGTCGGGAGCGGGAATCTGAACCGTCCGCGATGCGTAGCGATAAATTCGTTAGTTACCCGAAGTGAATCGTGACCGCCGAGGAAATTTATGAAGGACCGGGGGCGGTTTAATTTGATGCCGTGTTGAATAGGGACTGTGTCAACGTATATGTCCCAGGCACTCGACGAAGCGAGATTCTCGATTGCATAGTCAACGCGAAATGGTTGATTCGGTGGTACGGCAGCAGGAAGAAAGCGCTTGACTGACAAATGTGGTCTAAGGAACCAGCCGATCAGAATATCGAGTAAGAATAAGACTGACATCGTTAGAGCCAGAAGGTAGATCGGCATCAGCAACGAAAGCATTCCTGCGAGCAGGAAATATCCAGTTGCCAGAAAAAGAATGCGACCGGCTGGAGTGAAATGAGTGATGGAAAACGCTTGGATCCATTGCGCGATTACGAGATTAACCGAGCGATACCCCTTAAGTTCTCTGCCAGGATAATTAAAAACCGCTGGCCCGTCAAAGAATTTTCTGTCGAAGGCTCGAAGAAATCGAAGTGTTTTAGATATGGACATAGACTCAAGCAGTCGAAATTCTGGAGGACGTAAGATGGGCCGAGCGAATGTGTTGGATGATACACGGAAAACTCATGGGTACGACGCTAGCCTACATTATGCATAAACTTTCTCCTCGAAAAACCAGAAAGATTACGAGTACGAGTAAGATAATGAATCGGAATGTTCGCTTATTTTAAGGCTAGACGGGTATAGGGATCGTGTCAACCAGGTCCTCGAGAATGCCGGCGGCCTCCTGGCCGTTGTATTTTGCCTTCGACTCCAGCACAATACGATGCCGAAGCACCGGTACCGCGAGTTCGCGCGCGTCATCCGGGATTACAAATGTTCTGTTCCTAAGCAGCGCAAGTGCTCGACAGGCACGGCATAGCATCAGTGTGCCGCGCGGACTCGCGCCCAAGCTCAACCGGGGATCGTTTCGAGTACCGCGAGTGATTGAAACTATATACTTAAGGACGCTTTCTTCTATTCCTATCTCCCCAACAAGCGCTTGTATCCTCGTGACATTGTCACAGTCGATGACCGGCTGTAAATCCTGCAATGGATCATTGGTACGATGCGAATGGACTATTTCGAGTTCTTTCTCTTCATCAGGGTAGCCTAATTCAAGGCGAACAATAAAGCGATCTAATTGCGATTCCGGCAGCGGGTATGTCCCGTGGAATTCGATGGGGTTCTCTGTGGCGATGACAATGAAGGGGTTTTTCAGTGGATAACTGACGCCCTCCACCGTCGCTTGCACCTCGGTCATGACCTCGAGTAATGCTGATTGTGTCCTGGGAGATGCCCGATTGATTTCATCGGCCAAAACTATATTTGCAAAAATCGGCCCGGGACGGAAGGAAAATTCACCTGACTTCGGGTTATAAATAGATCCACCGAGAATGTCAGAGGGCAGGAGGTCGGGGGTAAACTGGATACGTGAAAACTCTGCGTCCAGCGACTTTGCGAGGGCTTTAGCGAGAGTCGTCTTTCCAACGCCGGGGACATCTTCTAGTAGAATATTTCCGGCGCTAAAAAGAGCCATCATGACGTATTCTACGATATCATCCTTGCCACGAATGATGCCGGTGAGATTAGACCTCAGCTGGCTAATCTCACTTTGGCATTCTGATATCACATCCTGCGTCATTTATTCAGCGGGTTACTTGGCACGATTTTCGAAGCAAATATCAATGAACGGTTGGAGTTCTGACATGAACTGGTCGAAGCTCCCGGACGGAATCTGCTGCGTCGCGTCGCTACTCGCTTCAGACGGATTCGGATGGGTTTCCACTATTAGTCCGTCGGCGCCGACGGCAATTGCCGCCTTCGATAATGGTAAAACCAGGTCAGCCTTGCCCGCCGCATGACTCGGGTCGACAATGACCGGTAAATGTGTTTCCTTCTTAGCCACGGCAACGGCACTCAAGTCGAGCGTACTCCTGGTCGCCGGCTCGAAGGTCCGAATCCCTCGTTCGCAAAGTATCACATCTTCACACCCGTGAACCAACAGATACTCAGCGGCAGAAAGCCATTCCTGCACGGTTACAGACATGCCCCGTTTCAGCAGGACAGTCCGGCCCGCTCCCGCGACGACTTCCAAAAGATGGTAATTCTGGCAGTTTCTCGCCCCGATTTGCAGGACATCGGCGACCGCGGCGACTTTCTCGACGTGCGGTGCACCGAGGATTTCGGTGACGATCGAAACACCATAGGTGTCTTTCATCTCCTGGAGCAACTCAAGCCCCTCTTCGCGTAAGCCCTGAAAATCGTATGGAGATGTCCGGGGTTTATAGGCGCCGCCGCGCAACACGGTGACTCCGGATGCAATGATGTCCTTGGTTACCGTTTCCAGTTGCTCGCGGGACTCAACCGAGCAGGGGCCGGCGATCATCATGAAGTTGCCGTCCCCGATCTTATTTTTTCCCACGTTAAAAGAAGTTGGAGCACGATGAAATTCGCGACTGACCAGTTTGTATCTTTTCTGAATTGGAACGACCCGGTCGATCATCGGCATATTCTGTAGGGTCTCAAGTGACTTATGGGTCACTTCGTCACCTACAGCGGCGATTATGGTTCGTTCCACGCCTTGAACTACTCGCGGCTCATATCCGAACTCTGTAACTTTACCTTCGACGACAGCTATATCTTCGTCACTCACATTAGCCTTCAGGACTATAATCATTCTTAATTCTCAGTTAATTTTAGTAATTCCAGGGTGCTTGACCGGGCAAAACGTCAAAGTCGGAGACAATTTCGGAAGGAGGTGATACTTTAGCCCTGAAACGAAAATCATGAATACCGATTAGATAAGACTGAAAACAGTCTATTTCCCAAATATCTGAGAAAAATCAAGTATTCAGATTCGCGGTTCAATTTCGAAGACTCCGTAATTACCTGTTTATTCGGAGTATCGGGTTGTACCGAAATTTTAAATGAACCCATACTATAACAGTCGCTAGTCGTCCTCTACAACGTGAAATCCTACTTTTCCCGGCAAAAAGCAAATTGGTATTTGACGTGCTTATCGTTTAGCGTCGTATTTATCAGTTCTGTGCAGGCTGAAATTGTCACGCTTACTATACTTCAGACAACTGATATACACTCGAATATTGCCGGCAATATAGGTCGCGAAGGCGATACTGACCATGGTGGTTCGTGGCTTAAGTTAGCTAGTATTATAAAACGCGAGCGTCACAACAGTGGTGGCAACCAGGGGTGTTTACTGATCGACTGTGGCGATACGATCCAAGGTTCGTATACGGGAGCCTTATTTCAGGGGGAGGCCGCGGTTGTCGTGTTGAATAGACTCGACTATGACGCATGGATACTGGGAAACCATGAGTTGGATTTCGGTGTTGGACGATTGATTGAACTTACCCGGATGTGCCGCGTTCCAATCATTTCCGGCAATTTGGTGTTGGCAGATAGTACCGGGTTCCCTGGATATCGAATTTATGAAAGAGGCGAGGCGCGAATCGCAGTATTAGGAATGAACAGTGCGGGCCTAAACTCCTGGCTTTGGGGAATCGACCGAGCAGATTTTAAGGTAGTTTCAGCTGAGCTCGCAATCGAACGAATTATGCCGGAGTTGCTGCGGCAGAAACCGGATATGATCGTAGCTGCGTTACATCAAGGATATGCAGAATCTGACAAGAGAGGGATCAATGAAATAAAGACTTTAGCCTATAAGTTTCCGCAAATTGACCTCATCCTCGGCGGACATACACACAGAGAGTTTGCCGGAAAACTAGTCGGGAACACCTGGTACGTTCAAGCGGGAAGCCACGCGACGTCGCTGGGGAAAATTACAGCGACGCTCGATACAGATAAGCACCGCGTCATGGGTATTAAATCACAGTTGATTCCAGTGTCCGATGTGCTGCCGAACCCAGACACTATGGCGCACGTCTCAGATTGGATTGAAAGATCCAAATCATCGGCAAAGCAGCAGGTATTTACTCCCACAACCGATATCAGTAGCGTGGGGTTCCCCGGAAAAGACTGTCATATCAGCGAGATAATTTGCCGTGCGATTTCCTGGAAGACCAAGGCGCCGGTCGTCTTTCACGGTACGTTATCGGAATATTCATGGGCCAAAGATTCAGTAGTCGATGAGCAAGCTTTATTCAATACAATACCCTACGAGAACGGCGTAGGCGTCGCGACACTGACGCTTATGGATTTAAGATTATTAATTGAGGAACAGCTGAAATATGCAGGAAAACGTTCATTTAACGGAATCTATGGGGTCTACGCGGAGATTGATAAGGAAAACAAAAAAGTCGTAAGCCTGCGATTCCCGCCAGGACTCGATGTAGTTCCGGACAATTCAATCCAAGTAGCATTCAATAGCTATGTAATTGCTGGCGGCGGCCGTCGGTTTCCGGTTCTAAAGAAACTTGTTAACCGTGCCGGCGCCAACTTGCAGGACACAAGGCTGAACACCCGCGACGTTCTCAGGGATTTTCTTGCGAATAATTCCGACGCAGCCTTACCGCCGGTTTCCTGGTTTCGCGAGGTCGGATTAGGAAAATAACTAACGGCGCTCACTTGTTTTTCCTGAGTTTTTCAACGCCGTTTTTCGCGAAACAGCGTCGCTCTTAAATATTGGCGCGTGGTGCCAACTATGCGCCAGGGGTGATTATAAAGCTGAAAAGATCGTTGACAGTAATTTGTATTCGAATTATAAGTAGCTTTAGTAGTCTCGAAGGAAAAAACGAATACCGGCGTCGGTGACGAGAGGTCAATGCGTTTAATATAATTTTCGTACAATGTCACGTTAGTGGACACTAGAGGATACCAACATGAATCAAGAACAAAGAAAACTGAACGTCGGCCTGGCACAAATGCTATGTGGCGGTGTGATAATGGACGTGACCAATAAAGATCAGGCGAAAATCGCGGAGGACGCAGGCGCATGCTCGGTAATGGCACTCGAAAAAATTCCATCGGACATTAGGCGCGACGGCGGCGTTGCGAGGATGAGTGATCCCGAACTGGTACTTGAGATAAAGGATGCCGTCTCTATTCCTGTCATGGCGAAAGTGCGCATTGGACATTTCGTAGAAGCGCAGATTTTACAGGAACTGGGCATCGATTTTATCGACGAAAGTGAGGTGCTCACGCCCGCCGATGAATCCAATCATATCGACAAGTGGAAATTCAGGTCACCGTTCGTCTGCGGTGCGACAGATCTTGGCGAATTGCTGCGGCGGGTCGCTGAAGGTGCTTCGATGATTCGGACGAAAGGCGAAGCTGGTACGGGAAATATAGTTGAGGGAATCCGACACCTCCGCACAATTACACGCGAGCTAAAGCTGCTAACGCAAATCGACGACTCAGAGTTGTTCGCTGAGGCGAAACGTTTGAAGGCGCCGATTGACTTCGTTCGTAATATTGCGGAAACGGGGAAACTACCGGTGCCGAATTTCGCGGCAGGAGGAGTGGCGACGCCGGCCGACGCCGCGATGCTGATGCAGTTAGGGGCAGAATCTGTTTTCGTGGGGTCCGGCATCTTTCGCTCATCGGATCCCGCTAAATTCGCGCGCGCTATCGTCGAGGCAACGACTCATTTTAATGATCCATCGATCATTCTTAAAGTTTCTCGGGATCTTGGGGTGCCGATGCCCAGCATCACTATGGAGTCTCTTGCCGAACACCAGAAAATGCAGCACCGCGGCTGGTAAACTGGGATGCGTTCAGAGGTTAGAGGTTAAGAACCTGTTAAACCGAAGAAACGATCCTGAGCCACAGTTCAATTTTCTTGATTTTTGACCGCTGAACCTCTGAACCCTAATTTTTGAAACCCTGAGCATGACGAGTTCGGTCGACGACCATTGCCAGACTCGGTCTTTCGGTGAGTATACAAACATGATAATAGGCGTTTTAGCATTACAGGGAGGGTTCGCCCTGCATCTGGAGAAATTACATGCGCTGAATATCGAAACAAAGCGTGTTGTATGCGAGGATGACCTGAAAGAGTTGCATGGACTGATCATTCCCGGCGGCGAGAGCTCAACGATTCTAAGAACTGCTCAGTCCGGCCTTCTTCAGGCAATAAAGGAGTTCGCTCATTCCCGGCCCGTCTGGGGTGTATGCGCAGGGTGTGTGTTGATCGCGTCAGAGGTTGTGAATCCGGAACAAATGAGCCTTGGATTATTGGATATTACGGTCAGACGTAACGCCTATGGCGCACAGAATGAAAGTTTTATCCGACGTATCGATTTTGGTTCGCCGCTCGGGGGAGACTTCGAGTGCATTTTCATTCGTGCTCCAAGGATCACGCACGTTGGCAAAAACGAAACGACGGTAGCGACAGACCGCGACGATCCAGTCATGGTCGAAAATAAGCTGCATATGGCGACAACATTCCATCCCGAATTAAGCGATAAACTTGATTTTCACCGCTACTTTCTCCGAAAAATAGCTATGTAACAATTTATTGCTTGCTATTTCTTATGCGCCGAGTAATTTACAAACTTTTCTCATCATTTGGGGACTCAGGGGTTGGTAGCTCAGTCGGTAGAGCAACGCCCTTTTAAGGCGTGGGTCCCGAGTTCAAGCCTCGGCCAACCCACTTTCCACACTGGAAGACCCGTTACAATGAGTTCCCATTTAGTGTGCTGTATTTCTAGTCTCTCTGGACAGCAGAACTATTGCGACACATGATGGCTTGGAGAAACTCGAAGGCGATCAGAATATGAACTACCAAGGATACATATTATGAGCAAAGCATGTTATGTGTGTGGAAAACGCAAAATTTCAGGCGGGCATATCACCCGGCGCGGTTTGGCGAAGAAAAAGGGTGGGATCGGAATGCACGTTGTGAAGAACGTAAAACGAACCTTTAAACCCAATTTGCAGCCGGCTAGAATTCGCGAAGGGGCAACGGTTAAGAAAGTGACCGTTTGCACGGCCTGTATTCGATCCGGAGCGATCACGAAAGCGTAAGCTATTCACATCATCAATCCTGCATTAATCTATCCGATCCAACGCCGTCCCGGCTTTCTGAATTTAATTCCATTACTCCCCCAGAGTGTGCGATTGTAATTCATGTCGCGATCTAGTTTTCAACGAACGAACGCGGCGACAGACCGCAACTGGTTAGCCGCGGGTATGAGTACCTGCTTGTGAGGTTCTCCATGAAGCCGAGCGGTGTAATTACGCTATCAACAGATTTCGGGACTGACGGAACTTTTTCGGCCTGTATGAAGGGCGTAATCCTTGAAATAAATCCGAACGCAAACGTTGTTGATAGTACACATGCCATTAAACCTTACGATATTAATGCTGCGGCGTATTCCATTGCGACATCCTATTGCTATTTCCCCGCCGGCACGATCCATGTGATAGTCGTTGATCCTGGAGTTGGAGGAGCACGCGATGCGGTTGCGGTTGAGGCTGGCGACTATTTGTTCGTTGCTCCGAATAACGGGGTTCTTAGCGAAGTCATCAGCGAAAACACACCGTACGACGCGGTACGGCTCGATGTTCCGTCGTTTTTCCGAGATCCCGTAAGCAATACATTCCATGGACGCGATGTCTTCGCGCCCGTAGCAGCACACCTCTCCAACGGTATCGGACTGACCGAATTAGGCTCGCGGATACTTCGTCTCAACCGTATAGACATCGCAGTTCCGACAGTCGAAGAAAATTGTATTCGAGGCGAAGTGAAATATGTTGATGCTTTCGGCAATCTCATCACGAATATAACGAACGAGTTTTTGAATGAGCTCTGCCGCTCCACATCTCTGATCGAAATTCGCATTAAGGATCACGTCATTTATCAATTTTCAGACTATTACGAACAAGGTAAACCAGACGCGCTAATTGCGTTAATCAATAGTAATGGCCTTCTTGAAATTGCATTTAACCGATCAAGCGCGGCTCAAGTTCTGGGTATAGCGGAACGATGTCCCATTGTGGTAACCCTGACCACGAAGCGAAACGAGCAACGATAATCTCTTTGACTTGTATACTGCAAGCAGTACAATTTTCGGTCCGGATTACCCGAGACTCTCGCTTATGCGGAGACGACTTCAAACCAAGTACGCAGGAGATTGCGAACGATTATTCGTCCCGCATGCGGGATGAAGGCGTTGGTATAAAGTTCCTTTCGGCAGGGTGTACAATCAACGTATTTTTTTCTATTCGTAATCGATTGAGAGTACGTAAGATTGCGGATCATTTAGGCTGAACCCGGCTCGGTGGTTTACGAGGCCCCACATTTTACAATACGAAACGGGCTCACAATATCGAAGATTTCCGCCAAGTTTCAAGGGAGGACAGGATGCAAACGGGGTTATTACGGAGGGTTAAGTATTGGTACAAGATGATCCCCACATCGTTAACGTTGGGGAATTCACTATGCGGATTCGGAGCGATATTGTACACATTGAACGCCTACGCGCCCGAACAAGGCGAGGAGATTTCTGAACTCCTTGCAGTCAGTGCGTGGTTAATTATCGGCGCAATGATTTTCGATATGCTTGATGGTTGGACAGCTCGTACGTTAAAGGCGATATCACCGCATGGACTGCAAATGGATTCGCTAGCGGATATGGTCACGTTCGGTGTCGCTCCAGCAGTGGTGGTCGCGGTTATGGCACACACAAATGAGTTGGCGTGGCTCCCCTACCGCTGGGTGTGGGCATTATGCGCGGTTTACCTTGGCTGTACTGCGCTGAGACTTGCATTATACAACGTCAACGTTGCGGATGAGGTGACCACGGTTGACTTCCGCGGGCTCCCCTCCCCTGGAGCCGCGGCAGCAGTTTCAAGCGTAGTGATACTTTATAGCCACCCCGGGTACGAGGACTCCTATATATTAACGGCAGAATTGCTGCCGTTTTATGCAGCTGTGCTAGGGATTTTAATGGTCAGTAGCATACCGTATTTGCATATCGGACACTGGTTGGGAAGTAAACGAAAAAATAAACTGAAGATCTTTATTGTAATTATATTTTTTATCCTTTTCTCCTGGAAATCGCGCATTATTGCAGCCTTCGCGATAAACCTCTATGTGTTATCGGGGCCGATATTTCTTCTTGTAAGTCGAATAACGGGAAAGGTTGCCGCCGACACAGCCGTCCCACATGATATATCGTCCGACATGCTGGTTGATATAGAAGAGTAAATATTCTTTCGGCAACCTCACATTTGCTGCAAATGCGAAATTCTGAGACGGCTTGCAGTTCACTACGCATTATAATTAAAGGATTATACAAATACTCGCAGTTCTGCAGTCGAGGGGGAAGAAAATTCTATTGCGGTCAGAAACCGGGCGATAATCAGTACTTAATGCACCATACAACGCTGATGTTTTTGGGCCTTGTCTCAACGGCTACCTCAGGCTTGAACGACTGATGATCCTCTGAGCTTCGCCCCTGAAACTCTGTATCTTTGAATACCGGCTCCGGTGCTGGTATCGACCAGCTTCTAATTTCCGTGAGGTAATTTCGGTAGCGCCCACGTTCAGTTTCGGGTAAACTTCTGCCGACAACCTGCGCCTCACCATAAATCGGGTGCTTATGCCCTTTTATAGTATCAGGCTCATATCCGCCAACCACCATTTTCCCCTGGACACCTCGAAGAAAGCGTCCGCGCAAATCGGGGAGTACCGCAATATTTATCCCTTCGCCGTATCCTAAGCCGGTCAGGATACTCACCAGCCGTGCATATTTGACGTCCGGTTTGTGATCTACATCCTGGGACGGATCGCTGCTGATTGTCCGGCCATCGCATGCCAGCCATCCGCTCGGTGGCGCTGCAGGATTACAGTAAAACGCCGCGATACATCCAGACGGCACTAAATCTGTTAAACTTAGATTGATGAAATCGTTTATTGCTTGCGTTGACTCCGCATTCGACTTCTTTATATCTTCATCGGCTTGTTCGAGTTCTTTGATTCGTTCGTCAGTGACTTCCTTAGTTGTCTCTTCCAAGGTGATGAGTGCGTCTTTCAAGTCATCAGTGATCTTCGCGTATTTCTTGTCAATCGTTTTATTCAGCTCTTTAACGTTCTGATTGATTGACGGCAAAGCGTCTTCCTTTACGTTATCAACCAAGAACTGGACGAACTCGTCTTTAACAAGCTCCTGCATCAATGCGCTACGCGCTGCGTCTTCCGCGGTTGTCATTAACGCTTCTTCAGCGACTTCTTTAGCAGTACTCTCGGCAATCTCGTGGACGATAAGATATCCGCCAACTCCGATTGCCGTTACTAAAGCCGCCCCTGCTCCGACCATAGCCGGTACTGACTGGAGTAAAAGCATCAATGTTATCCTTTGTTATATCTCAACCTATAGCGGCAGAGTTAATTTCTGATCGTGCGGGAATTGGCTGACGACGTTTGTGTTAACTATAAGTTTGCGCGTTTAATCGAGATCTTCTTCTTCAAAATTAGTGCTCCCGATAAGTTCTTCATACTCCTCCGGAGTGAGTATATCACTCAGCTGCATTACTGTTGTGGGCGGCGGCCTCTCGACTCTTCCATCTCGCGCCCTTACCGCGCGATCTGCTATGCCCTCGAACTCTTCAGAGCTCTCAGTTCCATCGGCCGCATTTTGTTTATCGTCGTCTGTCATGGTAGATACTCTTATTTAGATCACGGTTTTAAGATTTACACACCTAATATACGTTGCATAAGTTACGGGTCAATAAGATTATCTCTCGGGAAAATTGAATTCTATTACAGTCCCGTTTGTAAGCCTCTTTAGCCACAAGTCGCATATAATTTTAATTCCTTTGAATTTAATTTGTCCATGTAATGGTTCTTCGCAGAACCGGTACTTTTAACTCTTATGCATAAACTTTCTACTGCGAGCATGTATCAGACCTAATCTAAATGAGTTACAAAGAACGGACGATCCCGCGGTCACGGGACTAGACTAAGAGATCCAGCCGATATTTCGATATTTCTTCAGCCGTACAACCTTCGTAACTCATTGATCTCAGGCCAGCTAAAAGCGCTCGTAACCAAATTGATGCATAATGCAGGCTAGCGATAATTAGACAGAACATCCTTCTCTTGCCGCAATCCATCGAACACCTTATCGCATGCGTTTGTATACCTATTCCACAGCGTGTCTGCGTCCTTTCTAGAGGGCACCGGCCCCAGGGATTTCCATTTACGCTGGCACTTCCGTATCTCGTTCACGACTTCGCCTGGTAGTGCCTTTGCAGCCAGCATCTCGACTCGGTCACAGATCTTAAGTTTTGCTTCAAGGTTCGCTTTCATTTCAGTGGCATCTACACGGACTCGCTGTGATTCCGGCTTTTTCTCGAAACATTTATCACACGCTCGACGGAATCTCCGTGAAAGTTGTTGGCTATATTTTTGCGGAACTTGCCCGATTCCATCCCAAGTGGCCTGGATTCTTCGGACTTCATCCAGTGTTTTCTCCCAGGGAACATCAGATTTTCTATTTGAGGCACTCGGGGAAGAGACGGCAAAGTTCGATTCAAAGGCCAGCTTCAATTCCTCTGACAATGATAGACCACCTGTATCCTGATCGCCCTCTCGCGGCGGACTGATTCCAGCCAGGAGTTCGAGACGCACGCAGAGACCTTCTTTTTTCTTTAAATTCTCAACGCGTTCCTCTTTTAGCTCACCGAAACGGGAGCGTTTACGATCGCTGAACATGTCGCATGCATCCGTGAATTTTGTAACCAAATCATCTACCTTTGCGGCAGGCACATCGCCAACGGCATCCCATCGCTCCTTGATCTGTTCACACTTCTTTAATGCTGAGTCCCACTCATCAGTGTCCACCAGTGACTCCAATTGGAACAGCAATGCCTCTTTTTCAGTCAGGCAGTGATGCTGTTGCTTCTTTATCCCGCTGTAATAAACTCTTTTTTTCTCGAAAAATTCGTTGCACGGCTTATGGAATTTCTCCCATGTTTCCTTGTCGCATTCTTTAGGAACCGGGCCGATGCTCTTCCATTGCTTTTGCAGTGTTACAATTCTTTCCGTTAGTTTTTCGATATTTTTTTCATTGAGAACTTTGGCGTCTACGCGGACCAACGCCTCAATTTGCTCGGCAATCTTTTCTTTCTCTGTCAAATTCGCGGGCTTTTGCTCCTCCACATTCTGGAAAAATTTATTACATGCCCTACTGAACCGATTCCACAGTAGTTGGTCGGTTTTTCTTGGCAATTTACCGATATGCTTCCAGTCTGCCTGTAGGCGCTTGACCTTATCAATAGCCAAATTAGAAACGGCCGATTCAGCAAATGCCTTCGCCTCGGCACAGAGCCTTTCTTTTTCCGTCTGGTTGGCCACTTCTTCTTCTTTTGCCCGTTTAAGAAATTCGCGATGTCCGCGATAGTACCTATCGCAAAGAGACTTAAAACGCTGGTCCATTGGTCTGATCGATTTTTGCGGGATCGAACCGATAGTCCGCCATTCCTCCTGTAGTTCGCGAACGAGTTCTATCGTTTTCTCCCAATCGATCTCGACTGGCTCCATGATTGCATCGAACCGATCACAAACTGACTCTTTCTGCTGAAAGTTGGCCTTGCGCTCTTGATCAAGTCTGTCAAAATACTTTTTGCATCTGGAAAATTCGCGATCACCCAGCTGCCGAAACCGGCGCCAGAGTGCCTTTTCTTTTTCCTTAGGAATCGGACCAATCTTTTTCCATTTATTCTGCATTTCCTTAAGGGCTGACGCTACTTCGTGGATGTTCTCGTTAGCCTTAAGTGAATCAATTCCGCCGCAAATCTCTTCCATTAACATGAGGTTTGCCCATTCCTCCCAGTCCTGCTGTTCGTGGACCTCGTTTTGGCGTTTATAAAAGCGGTCGCAGGCTTTGCGAAATCGGGCGTCAAGTTTTGTATGCGCAGTCGCGTTGATCATTTGAAACGAATTCGTATCAAACCAGATACGGCGGGCGCTGTTAACCTGGTCAATGGCCGCGATTGGGTCCTCGCTCTTAAGCGCGCTCTCGACCGTACTGCATAAATCGTGCAATCGCCGTAACCCGTCCTCGCGCAGTCGCTCTTCTTCTTCCCGGGCGGTTTGATGGCTTTCCTTAAATAACTGGATTCCCGCGTTAAAACGATCCGCAAAGTCAATGGTGTCCGGCTTATTGTCGCTCAGTTTTTCCCAATTCTTCTCAAGGGCTTTTATTTCTACTACGCCGTTTTTCCAGTCCTGAGACGCACCCCATTTTTCCGCTTCCTGACAAAACTGCTCCAGTCGTTTGAGTTTTTTATCTCTGATTTCGCGAGCTTCATCCGCTGCGTATTTCATGGCACAAAACTCTTCACACGTCGTGACGAAACGCTCTTCTAAATCATCAAATCCTTCGTCATCTGGTTTGGCAATCGTGTTCCAGTTCCGTTCGCATTCGGCCAGTTTTTCCATTGAAAGACCGTCGGCGGATTCCATAAGACGCTCAACTTCTTCGCATAGCGCCTCACATTCGTCAACGATTTGCTGCCGTTCTGCAGATCTTTTTAGATCGTCTGCGTGTCGAATCTCAAATTCTTGCCGGCGTCTTGTAAAATGAGTATGTGCCGCCTCAAAATCAGCTTTCAGGCGGTGGCTTCCGTCAGGATCGAGTTGCGACCAGCGCTCGATAGATTGGTCGACAACTGTTTTCCCATAATCCCAATTCCAGGAGTCTGCCAGTCTGGTCACCGTAGCCAGTAATTCGGTTAATTCGGATTCCCTGAGTTCATCATCGGTCGGCTCGTCTATACTGCGTCGGATGGCCGCCAACTTTTCCTCCGCGTGATGCCGGACCTTCTTGTTCGATGCACGTTGTGATATGCGTTCAAGGACATCGACGTCGGAGATCTTATCGACCACTACGACGCCAATATCTTTGCCGCAGTTACCTTGGGTGAGTTTGCAGAGAAGTTTTAAATCGGAAAGTTGGTTGGTAGCCATAAGACGAACATCCGCATCATCAGCCTTAATGATAATTTCCAGCACGAGTGACTGGTCTGTTATCAGTTTCAGATCATCAGCAACCGATTGACGATCTGAAAGACTAATGATCTGATCGAAGCAAACTCGATTTAAACGACTCTCTAATACCGTTGCCAATGTTTTATCAGCCTGCCGCTCAAGAAGTTCACGTAAAACAGTTCTGTCGATTATCTTCTCAATCGCGGCGCTCTTGATTGCTGAGTCGTCATCATTGTCGACGATCTCCAGAAGCGCGTCCGTATCCTTGCTTCCGTCGAGACTTCTAATTTGATCTAAGCGTTCGTCGACATCTTTCGCTAACCACGTCTTACTGAATATAGTGCTGAGGCCCATGAGAATATTTCTTATGTATACTGATCGTCTTCGAGTTTTCGAAATATCGTTCGAAATCGCTTAGATAAAAACGTTAAAGTCATCCAAAAATTGTACTGCTTGCAGTATAATATGAGTGTTTACTTTGATTTACCGCTGAAACATCGGAATAAATACCGCATTAGGGAGTAGGCTGCACGTCTACTCAATGACAGCAGAGATGACCAAGGTGTTTGAATCCGGGACGACGTTAAATTGGTCAGTCAATAGGTCCCGAACGGTTATTGAAACTGTTATCGTTCTGCCGTCCAATTGGGACGCCAGTTGTTGTTCACGCTGGCCAGTAAATCTATGGCGATACACAATTGCTGTTAAAAAGCCAAAAGGCGATCCGAGGAAAATCGGATTGACGAGAATTTTTGATCACGCCTGGGCGGCGTTAATCATTATCGACATAGGGTCGGTCACGAATTATGATGGCTGCGGACGCCGAGAAAACCGAACACCATTTAATGGCAAAGGGTTTAGCGGACTCATGATGGTTAGCATTGCAACCGATTCGTAATCCTATGAGGGACATTATCCCTTTGGCACTCCTGCCGTAATCTTAATCATCGTCGTGATCTTCCAGAATATCAGCCTTTAGACAAAATGACTAGGAGTGAGAAGCGGCTAAGAGTACCAATAATAAATTTCACGAAAATTGTTACCAGCCTGCATTACCCATAAACGTTCTATTGCGAATCGGAAGGTTCGCTTATTTTACCACTAGCAGTGAAGGCGTTCTGCGATAAATCTATCAATAGCCTCGATTTGTCTTTTAATTGTGAACCGTTCTGTGATAGCTGAAATCTCATTTCGATCCACTTGCTGACAATTGTCTTTATCGACGGCGTCGAGTATCCCTTTGGCTATACTTTCGGCGTCGGGACGAACGACTCGAGCGCCTTTGTAATCCCGAGAAATCTCTTGCGGCCCAGCGCCTGCAGTCAGAACAATGGGTTTCCCCGCCTTGATAGCGTAAACTATACTCTCTCCAAATGGTTCATTATCGGTAATCGAAACAATGACATTACTGGCCTCGACTAAAGGCCCGATATTATTCACAAACTCCATGAAAGAGACTGCTCCAAGTAATCTTGAATCACGAGCGATAATCTCTAAATCCTCCAAATACTTGTGCCCGATGGAGCCATCTGGACGGCCGATAATGAGCGCAAATAAATTGGGGTTCCTGGAATACGCTGTCTCAAACGCACGCAGAAAAAGTTCAAAATTGCTGGTTGGACACATATCGGCAACGGCAGTAACGAATATTGTTTCAGCGGGCCACACGTAATTTTCTCTAAACGAGAACCCGTCAGTTACCTGATTTTCTGCGTCCCAATCGAATCCGTTAAATACTGTCGTAACGGTATCGGCATACGCATCGCCGACTTTTTTAAGCCAATGCTTCTGGACGAAGTTCGACACAAACAACGTACCTGCAGCGCGTTTTATGATATATTCCATTGCAGGACCTGAGCAATGGTAATCACGTGCGTGAAACAACACCGGAAATCGTTGGGGTACAGTTAAACTGCATAGTACGCCAGAATAAAAACCGTTTGCATAGACAATGTCAACATCGTATTCATTCAGCCATTTTCTAATAACCGGGCGGATTTTCAGCAAGTCCGGCATCCAACCGAATGCCGCCATGTCCTGGCGATTCCAACCCGATATTTCAACGAACTCGGCCGGAACGTCCTTGTTACCTTTAAATCGAGCGACTAAGCCTGATTCGCTATCGTCGGCACTTAGTACATATGAGCGATACTTTGAATCGTCGAGATGGGCGATAATCGCAGCGAGATTCCGCTGGCCTTCGCCGGAACCCGTGGCAGCATCGATAAATAATATGCCTTTAATTTTACTCATACGCGCGCGATCGCCTTGTGTGCAATATCGTGTCGATAATACATGCCGTCCCAATAAATTTTATCGACGGCGGCATACACGAGTTCTATGGTCTCAGAAATCGTTGCACCCGACGCCGTAACACCCAAAACGCGACCGCCGGCAGTGGTGACCGTGTCGCCATTGCTTTCTGTGCCGGCGTGGAACACATTCACGCCGAGAGCCTCCGCATCGTCTATGCCACTGATAATTCGATTTTTTTCATAGGCCCCGGGATAGCCGTCAGAAACCATTACGACACAGACAGATGACAAGTCAGACCACGAGAACTCGTACTCGCCAAGTCGATTATTGACTGTCAGTAACATCGCCTCCGTCAGGTCACTTTGCATTCGCATAAGTACTGTTTGTGCCTCAGGATCACCGAATCTAACGTTAAACTCCAAAACTTTCGGTCCGTCGGCTGTCAGCATCAGCCCTGCGTAGATTATTCCGCGATAATCCAGGTTGTCCGTGCGGCATCCGTTCAGAAAAGGGGTCAGAACCTGATTGTGTACCTGCTTCCAAATTTCACTGGACACCACGGGTGCCGGAGAATAGGCTCCCATCCCGCCAGTATTGGGACCGGAATCATTTTCTTTTAATCGCTTATGATCTTGTGATGAGGCGAGAGGTTTTATTGTTGAGTGATCCACAAACGCAAGGATTGACGCCTCTTCGCCTTCAAGGTACTCTTCGAGCACAACTTCGGCACCTGCTCCCCCAAAAGCGCCCCCTAAACTATCGGTCACAGCAGCAATTGCTTCATCTTCGGTCAACGCCACTGTTACTCCCTTACCGGCTGCCAATCCATCGGCTTTTACAACGATCGGTGCGCCCGCATTCCTGATGTGGGCCACGGCAGCGTCTAGATCATCATACTTGGTTGCGGCGGCAGTCGGGATGCCGTGCCGGCGCATAAACTCTTTTGCAAACCACTTACTGCCTTCCAATTGAGCAGCGTACTTATCCGGCCCGAAGATAACAAGCCCCTTCTCTCTAAAACGATCGACGATACCGTCACATAACGCTTTTTCCGGGCCGACGACGGTTAAGCCCACGTTATTTGCGAGGGCAAACTCTGCCAACTCTTCGTACGAGTCCGAGTCCATACAGAGCCGCTGCATTTTTTGTCCGTAAATCCCGCCGTTCCCCGGGTTACAGAATACAGTCTCCACGTCAGGACTCTGGGACAACTTCCAGGCTAGCGCATGTTCTCTACCGCCGCTTCCTAATACTAGTACATTCATTCCAATAAATCTGTCAGTATGTTAATCCGAGTACGATTTTGAATCAAGAGACTCACTGCACGCATGGTGTAAAGTCAACCTCGACGCGGGTGATGTCAAGTATAACGAAGCGATCTACGCCGTTAATTCAAGCACTCAGGGACTATTTGGCAGTTGTCCGAATAACGCACGATATTCGGTGAGCCTGCTGTGTATATAATCATTACGTTAGACTGCAAGCAGTCGAATTTTTGATCCGTATGGACGGACTCTCCACATAAGCGGAGTCGCGGCTATCCGGAGGAAAAATCGAAGATGCTCAGTATATCTACCAAACGTCTTCATCCCGAATGGGGGATGAAATATTGTTTCCACCGCGGCGGATTTCGCTAGGCTCAACATAGATCATCTTAGGGAATGAATTCAGATTCCTTTCGGCACGAGCGGAGTCCGTCCATACGGACCAATAATTGTACTGCTTGCAGTATCTAATGTATTCGTTCAAGGCATGAACTGTTTCTGATTTCAGTTGTGGGGTGGTGATCATTTGCTCTTAGTACCGGTGCGCGGCAGCGTTATACTGATCCTTATCGGCTTGGAAGACTTGTACTCCATCAGCTTCGTAATAATTTAAATTGTATTCTAGCAGGCTGTCGGACTTTAGGGATCGTCACGAGAAAATAGATAAATTGAGACCAATTTTTCCCGGAATGAGGCGAATATTAGACATATTTAACGAAATTTCGGGAGAAAATGGGCCAATTTCAGCGTTTTCATAGTCGATTCGGCTAAAGTTCGACAGCCTCCTAGGCCCAAAATAAGCGAACATTCCGATTCGTAATTTTTCTGGTTTTTCGAGGTGAAAATTTGGAAAGGGATTACGATTATGATTACGATTACTGAATGCAGTCGAATTTTCGATCCGAACGGACGGAGAGAGGCGACTTAAATGTTTTTCGCGCGTAAGATTCCGAATAAACGAAATTTTTAACCGGCGTCATGCCTCGCCCATCTGAGTCCAACGAGGACGAGACGGTCGCGAATCACATGAACGGCACCCGCAGGGCGAAATCCCTGCTGGAGATCAGGACGCCTAGCCGACAACTCGCAAACGATTAGAATTATGAACGACAGAATATTGATAACAGGTTCGGCGGGTTTCATCGGCTCTCACCTTGCTGCTGAGTTGCTCAAGTCCGGGTGCCATGTCGCCGGAATCGATAGTCTAAACGATTACTATCCGGTCGCGATCAAACAAGCGAGGCTGAAGGAATTGGAGCAGTATAAAGACCGATTCGTTCAGCATAACGTTGATCTTTGCGATCGCGACAGGCTGGATCAAATATTCACTGAATTCGAACCACGATATATTTGTAATCTCGCGGCTCAGGCTGGTGTACGATACAGCCTCAAAAATCCGTCGGCTTACCAAAAATCAAATCTCGAAGGATTCCTGAATTTACTTGAGTGCTGCCGCAAGTTCGATATCGAGCGTTTGGTATACGCGTCGAGTTCAAGTGTCTATGGCGGAAATGAGCGGTTGCCGTTTTCCGAGTCAGATCGTGTAGATACGCCGATAAGTCTTTACGCCGCGACCAAGAAAGCAAACGAGCTACTTGCGCACTCCTACTCCCATCTCTTTGACATTCAGACCGTTGGGTTGCGTTTTTTTACGGTATACGGACCATGGGGGCGTCCAGATATGGCGATGTGGATTTTCGCGGAAAAGATACTGAACGATGATCCGATACCGGTTTTCAATAATGGCAACATGCAACGTGATTTTACATATATCGATGACATCGTGAACGGAACGGTTAACGCGATCTTTGGAGAGGAGTTAGGGAGATATAGTATTTTTAACTTGGGGAACCACCGAAGTGAGCAACTTAAGGAAATGATCGTCGAACTCGAGCAGGCACTCGGGAAAAAGGCAACGTGTGAATATCTCCCGATCCAGCCCGGTGATGTTCAAGCGACATTTGCCGACATCAGCCGTGCGCAGGCGTCATTGGGATTCACTCCGAAAACTCCGATTAGCGAAGGTATACCGAGATTTTGCCGGTGGTATCTTGACCACCCCGATCTCGCGAGAGTAGCGAGAGAGTGGCGGAAGAACGAACAGTAACGGGCGTCACCGCAGTATTTTTACTCGCCCTGTACGTATCGCAATGTCACTAAGTTAAGGAGACGAAACACGTTCAAGGCGCATGTTTGGAGTTCGCGCCCACGCAGTCGCGGGGCGTGGTTCTTAAGTTCCTGGTAAGAAATACCACGCTGAAGCGTGAACTCCAACGGTCCCGAATATATACCGAACGTCTTCATCCCGCATGCGGGACGAAATATTTTTGATATCCCCTGGGGAATGAATTCAAAGTCGTCCAAAAATTGTACTGCTTGCAGTATATATAATTCCTTATCTTAGTGACATTGGTACGTCTAGCCTGAATAATTCACCAGTATTCTGCTACGAGCCCTAATCTCTGCTCAAATAAACCGATTGGCTTGACTTCACATCTTAGTGAATGAAAATTCACTTTCACCGTGGCGCCTTCTCCAATCGTCTTATTATGAACG
>JAJFLP010000086.1 GCA_021772635.1 Verrucomicrobiota bacterium
CCGGTTAATACGTGACGAAACTCAGGTTAATGCACGCTGAAGCGTGAACTCCAACGGGGGACCTTAACAACACTAATCTTTTCGTATGCGAGTAGCGCCCGTTGGAGTTCACACTTTAGTGTGTCAAAATGGCAAAGTTTCCAAGGAGCAACCGTCCGACCCCGTTTATTCTGCTGGACAGCAGAATAATTATATAACGAAACATTTATTTCTGTGAAGCAATCGCGGGAGGCATCTCCCACTGGCGATGTCTTTTTCATTGTGGTACTATTACGGAAAATATATTATACCGAACGTCTTCAGGTTTTCGTCCGGATTACCCGAACCCACGCTCGTGCGGGAAGAGTCTTGGGTAATCCGGACCGAAAATTGTACCGCTTGCGGTATTGGTTTGAAGAAAAAATGTATCGGCGGGTATAAGCCGGATTCTGTTCTCCGATGCAGGCACAATGTGCCAGATCAGATTGACGACCATTTATCTAAGCGGTCTACCCGGAACTTATATCTCGCGAAACGGCACGGGCAACGCCTTATTCCCTATTCGACCTTGCTCCGGAAAGGGTTTACCCTGCGATTCGGTTTTCACACGAACCCGGTGGGCTCTTACCCCACCTTTTCACCCTTACCCCGAACGTGCGGGGCGGTATTTTTTCTGTGGCACTATCCTTCCCGAGGAATATAGTCCTCGGTATCCTGGGTTTCTCCAGGATTTCCTGCCCTATGGAGTCCGGACTTTCCTCTTCACTCGCACGCGGACGTGAAGCGAAGCGGCCGTCCCCCGCCGATACAAATTCGTAAATTTCTCTAGCCGGTTTCATTCCCTGCAGTTGCAGAGTCGTTTAGCGGTCCATGCGTAGATTAGGCTAATTTTATCGCTTAACATCGTCTACTGCCGCGAGGGAATCAATTTGAATGATTG
Organism: Verrucomicrobiota bacterium; assembly: GCA_021772635.1. Lineage (GTDB taxonomy): Bacteria > Verrucomicrobiota > Lentisphaeria > JABSQK01 > JAJFLO01 > JAJFLP01. Next base: position 920 of record JAJFLP010000086.1, read on the forward strand.
GTCTCGGCCAACCTTTTAGCCATCGCTCGGAGCCGGTTAGATGTACGCTTTTCCATTCCCACTCCTCAATCGGTTCGGTTTCCGACGTCAAATATGCGAGTGGGTAATAGGTGGAGTAAATGGGTAATGCCAACGCGTACTTGAAAGGGTAGCTATTATTGTTCATCGGGATAACGGTCCCTTTCCGCACCACACTTTTTTTAGCGCCCACAAAGAATATATGATAGCTAGCGGGATTATAGGATATGTGATCAATCTTCCGCGCGTTATTATCTCTCTTACCGCCGTCTTCTGTTTGAAGAGGCTTAACTCGGTCTCGTTCGGTATCCTCAATCGTTTTAGCGCGCATCGACCTAACTGGAAAGTTCGGATTGCGCGTCTCATTGGTAGCACTCTCCACCTTGATATAATCACGATGTGCCCAAACTACAGCGCCTTTCGGAGGCCGAATTTGCGCCCAGGTCCCGTCCTTTTCCCTTAAAATTTCTACTTCGTCACCGCTATTTAATATCGCGTAGGACGAGAAAATCGAACCCGGACCGGAAAAAACCCGGATATTGTCCTCAATAATGCGATTGCTATCGATTTTGTTTACAACAACCCACGCCGCGGCCTCGTCTGGCGCATCGATCCCCAGCCAATCCTCGTGTAGCGATTTAATAGATACTTCTGTGCCTTCCTTAAGTACGCAAACGACCTCGTACTTCATTCCGGGTTTCGCGCGAATATTCAGACGCGTCGCTGTCGTTGTTCCGTGCAGTACTTCCTCGCCTGCAAGCAAGGACTGAGCGCCGATTAGGCTCCAAGAGCAGGTGATACAGATTACCAACACCTGGAGTGGTACCGAATAAGAACAAATTTTACGCGACGAAAGCACTAACATGTACTGATTACCTTCTGATTTTCGACCTGGTATACTAACAATCTTCGAGCTGTCGAAATATCGTTCGAATTCTTATGCACAGTGAGATTCAAGTCCTTCAAAATTTCAACTGCTTGCAGTATACGATGCAGTTATGTTGAATCCCTTAATTCTCGTCAGAATTCAGGGACAAGAAAGACTCGTCAAAAAACCCGAATTAAGCTTGTAAGCCGTAGCGAGCCACTATAGATTTGGCGATCACAAATTTTCAATTGGGTGATGAGTGAATCACATTGGGGTTGTAGCGCAATTGGTTAGAGCACCACACTGTCACTGTGGAGGTTGCGGGTTCGAGTCCCGTCAACCCCGCCATTTGATTCACTAACGCATACTGAACGCCTTCATCCCGAATTCTCGGAGTCCGCCCTTACGGGACGGCCATCCGCGACCCAAAAGTTTACCGCTTGCAGTATACCTTTCCTATTTGATCACATATCACGGCAAAAGCCATATTGATATTTTTAATTTTTCCGGTGAGTATATTTCTTGACTGTTAATCCAGATATGAATTTGTAGTTGTTATAATTCCCCGTCAATAGCTCTTGCCTATTGACAATGCCGCTGGCCGCAATCATTGCATCTGCCATTTTCAGGCCATACGACAGCGAATACTTTTCCATCAAAAATAAAGTCTGGTAAGATTGTTCTTCGTCTAACGGAATGATCTTAAATTCCCACTCCTTCAGCATTTTCCGGATCGTATCGATTTCCTTCCGATCCCGAGCTCCCTGGTATAGTTCAAACACCGTGACGATACTCACAATCAGGTTATCGACTTTAGCAATTTTCCCGGCAGCTGACTGATAGCCGCGAAAGTAATCGATAAGAACGTCTGTATCGATTACCATTCATTTCTCCCACGGCGAGTCTCCCTCACAACAGCTGAACTGTCACGAAGTTCAAGGTTATCAGACCACATTCCAAAGCCAATCTTGATTTTCGTGGGTCTTCTATCTAGCGCTACAACTCGTGCTTTTCGCTGTCCTCGATAGGTGATCGTAATTGATTTACCCTGATCGACTAGATCGATGATCTCTTTCGTCTTTTGTCTCAGCTCTTTAATTGAATAGTCCATCGTTATCCCTTTAAAGTTACACTAAAAAGTATAACTTCGTGTCAGGGAATTGCAATAACCTGGGCAATGTTCTATTCGATTTGAAGAATTCATGAGTGGTATGATTGAACCCCCATAGTGGGGTTTCATTCCCCGCGGCTTCGGGCATAAGGGTCAGGTCTTTAATATAAAGTTTTCATCTTGTGTTTCCTGCTGTGAGCCTCTACCTTCCTGACATGTCCCGACCACTTCGAATCGAATTACCAAACGCGGCTTATCATATTGTCAATCGTGGCAATCAACGGTCCACGGTTTTCCATGACGATTGGCACTATGAAAAATTTGTAGAGAAGCTTGGCAGTTTTGCCGATGAGTTTGGCGTCGTGGTATATGCTTATTGCTGTATGCCGAACCACTTCCATCTCTACGCTCGCACACGAGAAGCGAATCTAAGCCGGTTTATGCAAAGTTTGCTGGTGTCATTCTGCGTGAGCAGTAATAAGAAGAGACGAACCTCCGGTCATATTTTCCAGGGACGATTCAAGGCGCAGTTGGTGGAAGATGAATTGTATCGTTCACGCTTGTCTCGCTACATTCACCTGAATCCCATTCGTACGCGCAGATTTCGGAATACGACGTTTGAAGAGCGTGCGGAGCATTTATGCCAATTTCGATGGTCGAGCTACCGCTGTTATCTTGGCGTTGAAAAGGCGCCTGGTTGGTTGGAGTGCAAGCCTGTGTTGGCAACCTGGGGAAAGAGCCACCGCGAACAGATAAGCAATTATGCAGCATACGTAGGCGAAGGATTGCACAAGAATCTTGAGAGTCCGTTTGTCGAGATCACAGAGCAAAGCATTTTGGGTAGCGAGCATTTTGTGGATCGAATAAAACGGGAATATCTTCTTCTGCGTTCGAGTGCCAATGGGCAGAAACCGTCGCTGATTCATCTACAGCAGTCGTACTCTGCTGACGAAGTTGTCGGGCACGTTGCAAAGTGCTATGACATAGCGCCAGCGTTTGTATTGCGTCGTAAATCGGGTTATCGCGAAGCACGTCGAGTTGCAATGTACAGTGTATGCCGGTATTGCCGGCATGCTACTTCATTAACCGAATTGGCGGCGCGTTTTTCTGTTAGCGTCAGTGCACTGACCCAAGCACGAGACAAGGTCTCATCTGATTCATCCGGTAGATTACGAAAGAATCTCAAACAGATCGAGAAGATGTTAGCACAACATTCAAAAAAACTTCATAATAAAGATGTGACCCTAATTTAA
>JAJFLP010000087.1 GCA_021772635.1 Verrucomicrobiota bacterium
ATTCCTGCCGCTGCTACAGGATAATTAAATTTTCAAAGAACCACTAAAAACACAAGTAGATCGTGGACTTCCATCTCCGCTATTTGTGTCGTCGATCTGACAATAAAATTGTTAAAAAAAGAAATATTTACTCAAAAAAAACTGGACACCATATCTCAGAAGGCTTTTCGAAGAGGGTCTAACTAAGCCTACCTGCGGACGAGTTCATTACCCATTCATTAGTAGATATTACTCGCTAGATCATGCATAATTGTAATTATGAGACGATTGATATTGAGATTGACGATTTGCAAAACGTTGCGATTGTTCACTGCGCAGCATTCCAGAATAGTGCATTGACTTGCTTAGGGACTGAAGCGACGAGGCGCTACTACGAATGGCAACTGCTTGGACCGCATGACTCCGTTGCTTTCGGACTGGATAATAACTGCGAACTAGCCGGATTCTGCTTCGGCGGCGTTTTCAACGGCTCGATGTCAGGATTTCTTGCAAGGAATAAGTATTACCTGGCGTCGCAGCTGTTGTGCAGGCCCTGGCTGTGTCTGAATCCGCTTATACGTAATCGTATTAGACTCGGCCTTAAATCTTTGAGAACTATATCGCGAACTAAGACCAGTGATCCGCCGCGCGGACATCGGCAACAGCGATCATTTGGCATTTTATCTATTGCCGTTGATCCGGTACATCAGGGGAGTGGATTGGGTAATCAATTGATGGCAAGAGCCGAGACGATCGCGGTTGAGCGCGGCTTTGATGCAATGAATTTGTCCGTCGATCCGGGTAATTCCCAGGCGATTCGATTCTACGAAAAGCTCGGATGGTCAAAAGTGCTGGATACAAGCGATTGGACGGGGAAGATGTGCAAACAACTATAGCTGTCCGTGGCGTCTGGATCCAGATAGCTCGTCACCAAATATATCCAGGTACTGCTTTCAGTATAACTTGCTTATATGGCATCAACCTTCCGAATTGATGATCTCGCCGGTATCTCTGAATTCCGCTGAACGGGAATTGTGTGGTTTTTGTAAGTTTCAGGGTGAAATGCCGGGTACGTTATAAGGCTTGAGTTTTAGCGTCTTGTAAAACAATGGAGAAATTGATATCAAAGAACCCGAACGGCTTCCTTTAGTAACAATACTTATTCCCTGCCGCAACGAGGTCGAATTTATTGCGAAGTGCCTGGATTCGATTATTGATAACGATTATCCGGATGATCGTTTGGAGATCCTTGTTATAGACGGAATGAGTGAGGATGGCACGAGAAAAATAGTTGAAGAATACGTGAGGATACAGCCTCACATACGATTAATTGATAATTCTAAGAAAACGGTTTCGACCGCACTCAATCTAGGAATCGAGAAAGCGTCGGGCACTGTTCTAATGCGAGCGGACGCGCACGTGTCTTACCCGGCGAATTATATTTCGCGGTTGGTGTATTGGCTCAATCAAAGCAATGCGGACAATGTCGGATGTACGCTGGTCACGCAGGCGACAGGAAACAGCATGATGTCACGCGCTATTGCGGCCGGTCTTGGTCATCCACTGGGAGTCGGTAACTCTTATTTTAGAGTCGGTGTTTCCCGGAATAGATGGGTGGATACTGTCCCGTTCGGTTGTTACCGCAAGAGCGTTTTCGAACAGGTCGGCAAGTTCGACGAAGATTTGATACGTAACCAGGACGACGAGTTTAACCTGCGACTGATCAAGAACGGGGGGCGCATTTTACTGGTCGCTGACGTTAAATGTATATACTTCGCCCGGGATTCACTGGCGAAGTTATGGCGAATGTATTTTCAGTATGGATACTTTAAGCCTCTCGTCGTCCGCAAGGTCGGTAAAATTATGACAGTACGCCAGATTGTCCCCGCAGTTTTCGTACTATTAGTCGGGGTCTCGATTGTTGCGGCCCTGATATCGCCATCGTTATCTTTGTGCCCTTCTATTCTGATCACTCTCTACGCATTATGTATCCTGTCAGCGGCATTGTTCGCCAGTATTCGATCGGGTGAGGTTTTCCTGTTTCATTTGTGCCTGGTTTTTGCGGTGCTTCATTTCAGCTACGGCATCGGTTATTTGCGAGGAGTCGTAGATTTTCTAATGCTCAAAAAAGATCCGCAAAGTAATTTATCGTCTGGATTAGACATCAATCGATGACAGTATCCATACTGCAAGCTATTTTGGCTTCTAGTGCTCTAGCCTCGTTACCGTCGTGTTGGTTATAGGGAACTGTTGGATCAAGGTGTTTTTATTACGAGTATTCCCGGAAAAATTGGGTAATTTGACTGAGCTTTTCACCATGAAGGACATGAAGAGCATGAAGTAAGGACTTTTTATATTTCTCCCTTCATGCGCTTCATGTCCTTCATGGTTGTAAAGCATTATTCGGTCGGCAGATTTCTCTCTTGAAGCTTCGTTATTTTGACACACTAAAGTGTGAACTCCAACGGGCGCTACTCGCATACCAAAAGATTAGTGTTGTTAAGATCCCCCGTTGGAGTTCACGCTTCAGCGTGCATTAACCTGAGTTTCGTCACGTATTAACCGAACCAGTACGGGCGCGGACGGTTGATTCCGGGAAATACGACACCTTCTCAAGTAGAGCTAAATTATGATCGAAAAATCAATCCCATTTCATCGTCCATCTATTGGCGTTGCAGAGGAAGAGGAAGTACTAGCGGTTCTGCGTTCGGGCTGGCTGACCACTGGACCGAAAACTAAGCAATTCGAGGATGAGTTTCGGGAAGCGGTCGGCGCGAAGTTCGCTCTTGCGGTGAGTTCAGGAACTGCCGGACTACACCTGGCGCTTGAGGCAACTGGCGTTGGACCGGGCGATAAAGTGATTACAACGCCGTATACCTTCACGGCGACGGCAGAAGTTATCCGGTACCTGGGCGCCGATCCAGTATTCGTCGACATCGATCCGGAGACGTTGAATATTCGACCGGATTTGATTGTTGAAGCGATGGAATCGGTCGATGGCGTTAAAGCAATTTTGCCTGTGCATTTTGCCGGGAAGGTGTGCCCGATGGATCAAATCCTTGCCACGGCCTCAAACTACGGATGTGCGGTCATTGAGGATGCGGCACACGCATTCCCGGCAAAACTTAATGGAAAGGCTGTAGGATCAATCGGAGATATGACGGTATTCAGTTTCTACGTTACGAAACCGCTGGCAACCGGCGAAGGCGGGATGATAACAACGGATGATGCAGCGTTCGCGGAGCGAATTAAGGTCATGCGATTACACGGGATCGACAGGGATGCCTACAACCGGCGAATCAACGGTAACGATTCGCATTGGTACTACGAGGTTGTTGCCCCCGGTTTTAAGTACAACCTAACTGATTTGGCATCAGCCGTCGGAATTCACCAGCTTCGGAAGGCGGAAATGATGCGTGATAGACGTCAGGTCATTGCTGAAAAATATAACGAAGCGTTTAGATCACTTCCAGTCAAGCTTCCATCCGGTATGGGCGGCGACGATACCCACGCGTGGCATCTCTACGTAATCAGGTTGCAACTCGATAAGTTATCGATCGGTCGCGACGAATTTATCACGGAAATGGGGCGCAGAGGGATAGGAACCAGCGTGCATTTTATCCCGTTACATCTTCATCCCTATTGGCGGGAAAAATATCAATTGGTCGCCGATGATTTTCCGGCTGCTCACTCGGCTTATCAGGGTGCAGTGAGCTTGCCAATATTCCCGAGTATGACCGACGCCGAGGTCAGTGCCGTGATCGACGAAGTTAACTCTATTATCTCGCGCAACCAGATTCGATGATATGAAACGGATCATGGATTTCCTGCTCTCTTTCCTTGGACTGATTATTCTCAGTCCGTTACTCGTAATAATCGCGGTAATCGTTAAAATCGAAACAGATGGACCTGTATTTTTCCGGCAAATCCGCGTCGGGCGCTACGAAAAACCATTCCGGATAATCAAGTTTCGCACAATGATAATTGGCCCCGATGCGAGTGGTCCGGGGATCACGGTTGCAGGGGATTATCGAATAACGCGGTTCGGTTCTCTGTTACGACGACTGAAGCTGGATGAACTGCCCCAGTTGTTGAACGTCGTTGTCGGCGAAATGAGTCTTGTTGGTCCCCGCCCGGAAGTCCCTGAGTATATAAAGTATTATCCCGATGACTTGAAAAAAAAGATTCTCTCTGTTCCGCCCGGTATCACCGATCCAGCTTCACTCCACTTTTACGATGAGGAACGTTTGCTAGCGCAATCTGTAGATCCGCTAGAAACCTATATAAATGAGGTATTGCCGAAAAAATTAAACCTATGTGCCAAATACGTCGATAGTCACAATTTGTGCTACGACATTTTTATTCTTTTTCAAACGCTTTTGGCGTGCTTTAATCGAAGCTTTGTGGAGAATGATACGCCGACTGCAGTGCGAAAATCGGATTCTTCTATTCAGGAGTAGCGGGTGTTGATAGACGCAATTCAATCAGTTGAGGTTTTCCGGACGGGGTAGGATGTATTCTCTCGACTTCTTTAAATAAAACTTCGAATTCTTCCTGCAAATGGTCCGTTATCTTCTGGCGGATTTTAGTCAGTAACCCGGTTGCGAAGTCGCGGTCGGGAATATATTCAATCACTATCCCGTCGAGGTTGGATTGCACGACGCGGAACTGTTTTATTTGAGGGAAATGTTCGAAAATTCCCGTAAAGAAGTGTACGATGAGGTACTTGCCGGATTTGGTCCTTACGATATCTGTTTCCCGACCGATCACCTGTTTAAGTAAAGGGAAGTTTAGTTCGCGATTTTCCGGATATTCGTCCTCGGGCAGTTTGATTGCCAGATCTCCGACGCGATAACGAATCAATGGCATCGAATTACCGTCTAATCTTGTCACAAGCACATGTCCCACCTGACCGTCGGGAACCTCCTTGCCATATTCATCAACAATTTCGATTACGACATGCGGGCTCATAATATACATATGATCAAGATCCTTCTGCGCAGCGATCATCAATCCTTCGGTGCATCCGTAAGTATCAAATACTTTTGTCTTAAAAACCGACTCAATTGACCGGCGGTAGTGCGGAAATAACTTATCTCCCCAGCTGATCGCGGATTTGAATTTGATGTCATTGATATCGCGCTCTTTCGCGACTTGAGAGATAGTGTACAGCGAAGACGCGTATCCCCCGAGCATGTAATCCTCCGTTGAATGCAATGGATTTAAGCGGTCAGCGATGTAGCCGTCGTGCAAATCAAACGCGGGCGTATATCTAGTCCGAAGTATGACGTCCTTAATGCGCTTAACCATCCCGCGGTGAGTTGTCATTCCCGTCTGAAAAAATCGGTTGCCGAGCCGGTATCCCGCCCATTCCCACCACAAAGTTTGAATAGCGCGGGATATCGACTGTTCGTGCTTCGACATGTAAACGGTTCCTTGCACTCCGGTCGAACCGCTGCTTACCTCTTTAACTAAGTTTCGTTTGTCACCGTGAACTAAATCTTCGATATTCTGTTTTATCTCGCTTTTCGTGAGAATCGGAAACTCTTTCAGTAGCTCGAACGGATCGCTAATATCCTTTCCTTTTAAGCCTCTATAATACGGGATTTCTTTCACTGCGTACTCTAAAAGCCTGCTCAGGTTCGATCGTTGCAGGATCCTTAGATCGTCTTCGTTCAGCATTGAAATTCCCCGCCACCTCTTAAGTTCCCTAATGAACGAGGTTCCGAGCGCGGCGTCTCCAAGTGGCAGGAGTATTTTTTCGAGTATACTGTTGTACATGGGAGGACGTGTTACGTGGTTCGTGTTACGTGGTTCGTGTTGCGTGTTACGTGATTCGTGATGCGTGTTACGTGATTCGTGATGCGTGATTGAAGATTCAAAATACGCGGGTGTAGGGCAATCACTGTGATCCCATAGAGATCCGAAATCGGCAGATTTTGCCAAGGGATAGCCTCCAATACTGAATTTTCGGAAACACGCAGGTTGCATTTTACCTGCTAACCCTATGGGGATCGATCCGTGTACTACTTTTATTCGCTATCGCGTGCGCGACGTTGCACTACGCGACTCACGTCGAAATCGCTATCGAAATCGGGATCGTTCTTCCTTGTTCTCTGGCTATAGACAACTGATTCGCACAAAAAGTAAACAACGATTTCGATTTCGACTCCGATTGGTCGTCCCACGGGCTCGTCCTCGATGGGAGGGTTGTGTAGTGTCCCCCAATCGATTGGATCCTGCTTATGCGGGACGTGTCTTATTAACCGTATCCGAGCGTGACGACCGAGCTTAATATGGAATTCAAGGTAACTACTGCCCTTCTCATTTGAGACGTTATTCCGTAGATTTCCTCCCGCGGAAAGTGCTTGGTTATCTGATAAATGTGAATCGCCAGTGCATCGGCCAATTCGAATGCTCTGAGTTTCTTATGGTCACGTATGGGCTTTACCTATCAGTCTAAATGCCTACAGCGTATCTACCTGAGTCGATACAATTCAAGAATAATGACAATGTAGACCGACAACCAGCATACCGAAAGCCTTCGAGTTTTCGATCAGGCGTCGTTTGTGTAACTTCCGCCGCCTCGTATGCCGTAACAAGAATTGAACTGCTTGCAGTTTAGATATTGATTCGATAATATGAAATCTCTTAAAACCATACTCAGAACACGCGGCTCTAAAACTGAACCGATCGGGCGAAGTATACTCGGTCTGTTCTGGGTTCGCCGGTTGATGTCGATATGCTGGTACGTTGTCGGTGTAGCTGTTTGTTATTACGTCGCCTTCGCGCTTCGATTCGACGGGAGAATCGGAGAAGTACATTGGATTCTGTTCCTCAATACGTTGCCCGTCCTCCTTGCGATCCGAATCGCGATATTCATTTTCTTTGATTTGTACTCCGGAATCTGGCGGTTTATCAGCCTGAAGGATGTCGTCCGGATGGTTACTGCGATTATTGCGTCAACAATTGTATTCGCGTTGATATATTACTTTCAGAATAGCCGCACGTTCTCACCATTCCCGCGCTCCGTTTTCATAATCGATGCAATGCTCTACGTCCTCTACTGTGTTGGTGGCAGGACTTCTCTCCGGCTGGTTCGAGAAATGGGGATGCTTGATAAAGGCCCTCGGCGTCCAGTGCCCGACTGGCGGGATAAATCGATTGTTGTCGGCGACCTGTTGCATGTAAACGCTTTATTGAGCAGCCTTGACGGAGACATTACTGTTAGAAGAAGTATTGTCGGCATCCTGTGTCCCGAAGGACAGGAACACCGTGGTGAAAGTATCCACGGTGTAAAAATAATTGGTTCGGACTCTGAAGCAGGGGAAAAAGCAAGGAAATTCGATATTAGGAATATTCTATTGGTCGAACCGTTCACGTCCCCAAATGAACTCAAGAATTTGACCGATCAGTGTGCCAGGGCGGGGGCACGGGTTCAGCTCCGAATGATTCCGTCGGTAAGCGATCTGGTTGGGAATAAACTGTCCGTTTCGAACATTAAGAACGTGGATATCGAGGATCTCCTCGGGCGACCGTCGATTACGTTCGATAACGAGAATATTCTGCAACTGGTTAAGGATAAGGTCATTCTGGTGACAGGAGCCGGCGGAAGTATCGGCAGTGAACTTTGTCGTCAAATTCTACGATATGATCCGAAGAAATTAATCCTTGTTGAGAACAACGAATGTGCATTGTATCACATTGATCACGAAGTTGGCTGCCCCGGACGAAAATGCAAGGTCGTTCCGATCGCGGCCGATATACGGTTTGAGGAAGAGTTATCAAGGATATGTAGTCAATATAGTCCAGAGATCCTATTCCATGCGGCTGCGTATAAACACGTTCCACTGATGGAGAATAATATCGCCGCGGCTTTTCGTACGAACGTACTTGGAACCGCGAGCGTTGCGAACGCGGCAGTTGATTCAGGCGTTAAACGGGTGGTCCTGGTGTCATCAGACAAAGCAGTGCGCCCGACGAGTATCATGGGAGCAACGAAGCGACTGGCCGAACGTGTTGTACTGGAAAGCCCGAAAGGGAACACAGAGTTTATCGCTGTCAGGTTCGGTAACGTTATTGGCAGCAGCGGTAGCGTCGTACCGCTTTTCAAGCAACAGATAGCAGCGGGCGGGCCGCTGACGGTGACAACGGAGAATGTGACCCGCTACTTTATGACGATACCGGAATCGGTCGACTTAATGCTGCAGGCGAGCGCACTTGCGGCGGACCGTGACATTCTCGTACTTGAAATGGGGGCTCCGGTTAAAATCGATGTGTTAGCCCGGCGGCTGGTCGAACTGTCAGGTTATGTGCCTGACGTCGATATCAAGATCAAATATATCGGGTTGCGGCCGGGAGAGAAGGAGTACGAGGAACTTTTGACGAAGGATGAAAACGTCGTCCGCACGCCATTCGATAAGATCTGGGTTCTCCAGAGTGGACCGGATAAGTTCAATCCACCATCGGTTGATCTGGAATTGATCCAATCGCTTGTTAATAGGAACGACGGCGATCAACTGCGACAGCTTGCGACTGACTATATTCCTGAAAATAATTTCTCGATTGTCGACTGAGTCTATACCGCCCGCGATTTTATTCTGAATCTGGATTTGTCAACAGGCGGTACAATTTTTTGTCCGTATGGACTCCGAGAATGCGGAGAGACGACTTTGAATTCATTGCCTAAGGGATATCGAACAATATTTCGTCCCGCATGGGATGAAAACTTTCGGTATAGTATACTAAACGCCTTCGAGTTTTCGAATTATCGTTCGGCATCCTATACGTAGTTACTTGCAAGTCGTCCAAAAATTGTACTGCTTGCAGTATAAAAACGGAATTCTGGAGTGATGGAATGTTGATAAAGCAGTTTCGGTCATTCCATAAGTACCTCGGTAATCATTTCTTCGCCGTCACGATTTGCGTAATCTTCGTCGGCGTCGGCTTACGAATGGGTGCTGCTTCATTTCATTCCTCCCTCCCGGATTATACGTCGGAACCTTATACCGACGAGATCCACTACCGCGAGTTGGCAAGAAACCTGATCGACTATCGGGTCTACGCTGCCTATTCGCAGGGGTTCTTCAGTACCTCCACTCGTCCCCCCGTTTATCCCGCCTTACTCTCACTCTTCTCCGTGCTCACCGATTCCTGCCCGAGAGCACATCAGATCCTGAATCTGGTCTTCGAATCGTTCAATCTGATTCTGATTCTGATACTCGGGACCCTGCTTTTCGGGAGATCATGTGGGCTGATATCGATGACGGTCTATGCGTTTTTCGGCCCGATCTTTCGGTATCTGCATATAAGCACCGCCGAGATTCCGGCGATTACGCTTATCCTGTCGGCATTAGCCCAGTTAATCACCTATCGACGGTCAAAATCGTACCTTGTCGGATTGGGTTTTGCGGTCATCTATGCACTTCTTATCCATATTCGGCCGGTATTCCTTCTTTTAATTCCCATTCTACCTGTACTTACGTTCATACCCGTGTCCGATCGCGATTCGCCGGGACAAAAAGCAATACGCTGTGCGTTTCCTGTCCTGTTAATTCTTATCCTGTGTCTTCCCTGGGGGATACGGAATTATCGCCAACACAATACAGTGGTTCCCGTTTGTACCTTGGCGGGCTGGCACATCGGCGCCCACGCGCGGTCACTGGATGACCTGCCGGTTGACTTGATGTGGCGGTACATTTATGACCCTTCACGTCGAGGATTTTCTGAGGGTGATTACTATCGGGAAGCGACGTCAGGTTCGCTTAAACTGATGCTTTCTGAACCGGTCGAAAGCACCGTTGCGGGTATCGCACGAATCTTTTATATCTGGGGATTTGATCAGCCCTATAAGCGAATATTCCAACCGAAAGCTTACGTCTATCCCCAGAATTTCGGGTCTCAGTATTTCCTTCCGCTCATTGACTTCGAAGGGATCTTCTACGTAACCGTGATTCTTGCAGCCGTGGTTTTCGCGCGTCGCCGGCGTAAATTCGCGAGGCGAGCGCGAGAGTGGTGGGGAAGAAGCTGGCCGGTTTGGGTGTTCGTGATCACTTATGCTTTCGCGCATATCGTCAGCATCCCGATGACTCAGTACCGACTTATGATCGAGCCGGTGGTGATCATCCTGTTCGTCGGCTTATTGCTTTATCTCTGCTCTTATAAACTGCCTGCCGCTGAGTCGGACACAGCTGAGTTGCGAGTATGTCACTATAATCAGGCGATCATTTACCTATTTTGCGGGGGATTTATATTATTTTCAATCTTTCGGTTTGGACAGTCCGCCCCGGACACTTTGTCGTATCGATCTGGCAAAAAGAGTGATATAAACGGGATCAATGCTCCGCTGCGATTCGAAGAGATAAAGGATTTGCAGTGGAGATATTACGGAAATATCCCCGGGAGTCCAAGAACTCGTGTTGCCGGGACAGTTCGGTATATCGCGACGGGATTGCGTTTCCCGAATCATCAAATATCTGCAGAAGATGCCGACGGAGCTGTGGCGAAATTGTTTGTTCAAAAGGGCAGTTTATCCCATCCGCTGGGCGTTGGGGACCTGAAGCTTAATTTTCCGCGGACGCCTGACGAAATTTCGGAAGGGGATAGGGTTCTCGTTACGGGAGCCGTGTCCGTTGATCCCTATAAGGAACTAATTATTGAGGTGGAAGACTATCAAATTATTCCGTGACATCAGAAATTTTATGGTCCGCAATCGGATGGCGGAACTGGTCTTTGCGGGGGGGATGCCGATTACCGGATATGTCATTTTTGCTGACGACTTATCGCAGTTGTATAAAATTTGGATCATGCTCGTGACTACCAGCATGGTAGGCTGGCATATTCTCGTTGTCAACGATGCTGTATTTCCCGGGAGCAGCGTTCCGAGGACGAAATTAGGATTCGCGATCTTACTACCGGTACTCAGCTTAGCGACGACTCTGTATCTGGGCTATCAACTCGCTGCCGTCGGGTTAATCCTGATGATGGTCAACTGGCATATATATGCGGTCTACTTCAAGGGATTCTATGCCACCGCGTTACTCTGTAATTTCCTCGGTGGCCTTCTTCACTTTGAGGTTGGCGCTCTTTTTCTAACCGATGATTTAAGGGCAACCTTGTCGTGCGCTCTGTTCTTCGGATTACTGATGACGGGCGGGTCGATGCATCACGACGCATTGGATTATGAGGAGGATAAAGCGGCGGACTATATAACCGGTGCGGTCCGTTTCGGACAGCGTAAATGGTGGCGTTTGGGAATTATTCCGATGACAGCGGCAAACCTGTTGCTTGCGGTTCAGTGGTCAGTATTGTCCTGGTTCTTTCTGCCTGCGTTCACGTTCTACGTCGTTCTTTACGGCGTTTATTTTACTGAGCCTACGACCGAGAGACAATTGCAGTTCCGATTTGCCTGCAGGGTTATATACGGTCTTGCGGGGGGGAGTTTTATCTGTTTTCGGCTCGCCGAAGTGATAGGAGGGTAGGGCAGGGAGCAGGGAGCAGGGAGCAGGGAGCAGGGAGCAGGGAGCAGGGAGCAGGGAGCAGGGAGCAGGGAGCAGGGAGCAGACTGACAAAATTAATTAATCTTCGAGACTTCGCATAAACCCGAGGATCATCTTACACTCCTGCTCAAGTTTATCTAATAATTCGTCTTTATCAGCGGTCGATACGAAATTTCGCCGAGCGAACACGATGAGCATATTTGCGTTCTCGAACGCAGATCGCCGAGCGATATTTAGAAAATTTCTAAAGTCTTTCTTTGATAAGCTACCCGAGCCTTCCGCAATATTATTCGAAATGCTTAGGCTTGCACCTCGAAGCTGCTCCGCAAACCGATAAAGCTTTTTATTCTCCAGGTCGTCAGCGAGATCAAGAAGATGATCCCGGATTTCAATCGCTTTCTTCCAGATTTCGAGATCTTGAAATCTAAACAGGCCGCCATTATCTTTCCCACTCATCGAGTCATTGCCTTCTCCAAGCCTCTCGCTCCTTGCTCCTTGCTCCTTGCTCTTTGCTTCCCGCATCAGCGGGATCCCGAGCAATCCGGGACCAGGCTTCCCGCATCAGAGGCAGGGTAAGTTCTGATGCTCTCAAACTATGTCCTAGACGTTTTCTTCTTCTTCGGGTGCTTTCGGTTCAAACAGGTACTTAAGTTGATTTAAGATCGCATCGAAGTGCGCGAGTTTCTCCTCTTCAGTCTCGCAGCCAATGAGATCTTTAGCGGGGTAAGGGACGACCGCGGTCGGTTCGCCACCTGTGCTTTTGGCGTCACCCTTTGTGACGGAATGTCGAACAACCAATTCATCGCCATTAACGAATAGCGATTTCTTCATGCTGTTATCGAAGCTCGACTCAATTCGAATCTGCTCCATCGCAAACTGGATGAATTGCGAGAATAAGTCGATATTCGGAATAAAAAACTCAGCACCTGTGTAGGATTGCAACAGGTTGGAGTCGATCAAATGCGAAACAACGAGTGCAACCTTTTCCTTGGTGATACATAAATTCGTTGCTATCTCGTATACTGCGGCGTTGGTATCGAGAATCGTGATCGCCGCATTGGTCGATTCATCTATTATCGGTTTTCCCCAATACGCATAAATCAGGCGTATTTGATTCATAACGTGGTAGGTGCAATCGCCGCTCATCAGCGGATGTACGTTGGCATTTGCATTGCGAACACGGTCGGCCAATGAGTCTACAACTTTTCCCATCCACGGCGGAAGTTGTCCGAGTCCTTGGTGCATGGTATCTTCGGTGATTACAATCACTTCCGTATCTTCTGTTGCGACCACACTCGCTGTTCGCGGGGCTTGTAATATCAGTGCCATCTCGCCAATAACGTCCCCTGGTCCCAGGGATATCAAGGTGATTGGTTTTCCGCGAACGGTCGTCAGCACTTCCACTTTGCCGCTCAAAATCACATAGGCCTCATATCCCGCATCGCCTTCTTCTATAACAAATTCGCCCTTAGCGAATTCTTTGCGGACGGATCCGATATCCCCGGCCATCAGCGCGTCTATATCAGCACTTAATTCTTCCACTGTTTGATACCGGTCTTCCGGTAGATAACCCATCGCTTTTTGGATGATTCGGCAGAGCTCCTCGGGAATCTCGTGTTCCGGCGCACGCATTCCCGGCGGCACGTAATTACCGTTCTCCGCGTTGGCAAGAATTTCGTAAATATCGTTCCCGGTAAACGGTACACAAAAAGTAACCATTGCGTACAGCGTCGTCCCTAACAGATAGATATCGCTTCGTTTATCGATCTCTGCAACAAGCCCTTTCGCCTGCTCGGGGGACATATATGCCGGGGTCCCTTTCACCACTCCATACTTGGTCTTAAGCGCGTCGTCACTACTACAGGTGGGCTCGCCTGTGTCGTCTGCTTCGTCGTGCCGATCGGAAGGGCGCGCCAATCCCCAGTCCATCAGGAGTACTTCGCCGTAGGGCCCGACCATGATATTATCGGGCTTGATGTCCCGGTGGATAATTTCCCTGGAATGCGCATACCCGATAGCGTCACAGACTTTTCGAAATATTGTCAGCAGTGTAAACCGAGTATACTTCTCTCGAAACCCCGGGGCACTGTCGCGAACGCCCTTTAATATTTCTCCGAGTGCCTGACCCTCAACGAATTTCATCGCGAAGTACAGTTTATCGTCGCCGAGTACGCCGAGTTCATGAACCGGGACGATATTCGGGTGCTCCAGTTGTCCGGTGATTTGTGCTTCTTCGATAAAGCGGCTGAAGAGGAGGGCGTCTTCCATGACGCCGGGCAAGATTACTTTCAGGACGGTGGCGCGTTTTAAATCCTGATCGAATACCCGGTAGATAGCGCCCATTCCACCTTGTCCGATTTTGCCGTCAACGACGTATTTTTCGCTGCCCTGCTCACGTTTCAAGAGGTCCGCGATAATCTTCTCGGGGAGAAGCTCAACGATCGTCGTTGACTTCCCAGGCGCAAAATGAGCTGTCTCATCCGACTCTTCCGCGAGAAGTTGTTCGATAAGATCCTCGGTTCTTTCCTCTTTGTCCGCAGGGTGTGTCACGTATGGCTCCAGTGAAGATCCTGTTAAAACCGCCCGAAACTCAGGGACGATCGGTATAAATACGTTATCCGCCGAGTCAATGCTTAAAAGGCATCGAAGTCAGTGGGGGTACTGAAATATAGTTTATAGTTAGAGAACCGCAAAACGTAAACTGTTTTTACTGATTAATCATTGGCATCGGGGTCAGTTGGCAGGCTATTCTTGCTTCCCTCAATTTGGTGACTATCGCCGGAAGCCGGGGCAGTTACCGGCTCGGGGCTAGCTGAAGGGTATATGCTCTTCTTAACCCGTTTAGCGTCGTAGAAGGTTACGTAGAGCATAAAACTGATGAGTAACGCCGCGAACATATATGAAAGTGCGAGGGTAATTTTCGGCGGTATTCGGCGTCGAATAATTAATTCGATTAGCGCGATCGCAATGTGACCACCATCGAGAATCGGTAGCGGGAACAGATTGATTATCGCCAGGCTGAATGTGATCAGAATGATCAGATTCAACGCCGCGATGAATCCGGCATTTGAGACTATCACGTAAAGCATATGGAAAATACCGACCGGCCCACTCATATGCTTAGCTTTTATCGGGTTTTTCTGATCGAACAATCCTCTAAACGTCTTGTAGGTACGGGAAATTACGTCGTTGAACTGTTTCAAGGGTGTAGGATAATACAGTACTCGCGCAGCCGGTGCAGTCTCAATCTGGATGCCGATTAGGAATCTACTTTCGCCGTCGACGGATTTCAGTTCCGGGACGATCTTCGAAATTAGCAGACTATTCTTTGCTCGTCTAATCTTCAGTGAGACCGGCGTCGAACCCGCTTCTTGAATTCGCTTAATCAGTAATTCCGAATTTATTACCTCCTCACCATTAATTTCGAGCAGTATATCGCCTTCCTGCAATCCGGATTTCATGGCCGGCGAGTCCGGCATCACGCCGCCGACACGAGTCGGGAGTCGCGGACTCATAAAGGGGTACCCGAGCCCTTCATAATCGGGGTTCGAAACGAGATTGTACTCGACTATTTGGGGCTCTCCGCCGCGTGTTATACTCAGGCGCACAGTCCCGTTTGAGGAGTAAACAATTTTTTCCAACGCTTCCTGCCATCCGCGTTCGAATGATTCTCCATTGACCGCAACGACAATATCGCCCACTCGGAGGCCAGCGGTGTATTCCGGATTCGGTTTAGCGACTCCGTTTTCGTTGACATATGTTTCGGGGATATGCCCAACAATGAATGATTTGGCCGGTGCCGGCCCTTCTATCCCGATCTGCCAGATGAAGCAAGCGAGGAAGAAACCGAAAATGATGTTAAACAACGGACCGGCAAAGGCGGTCAGTATTCTATCGCTCGGTTTCGCCTGTGGCAACGGTTCGCCGTCGCTGGTTTTCGGATCCTCGGACGGATCCAACTGGGGCAGGGCCACGAAACCACCGAAAGGCAGCCACCCGATTTGGTAGTCGATGTCGTTCTTTCGCCATTTGTATATGGCACGGCCGAACCCGACGGAGAATTTCTCTATGTGAAGCCCCCGCCACATGGCCACAAGCAGGTGCCCGAATTCATGAATAAATATACAGAATCCGAAAAAGAAGACGATGAACAAGATCTTAACGACAATAGTGACGATTTCCATGTAATTCCGCTTTGTAAGGGTTTCTGTTAAGTTTTCTCTAATCGATTTATTATGAACGAGTTAAATGCTCTCGCGACGAATCGCATGAATAAATCAGGCTAATCCTCGCGAACTTTTCGTTGGAATTTCTTCGTACTCGTAATCATAATCGTAATCCCTTTCCGAATTTCACCTCGAAAAACCAGGAAGATTACGATTATGAGTACGAGTAAGATTACGAATCGGAATTGCTCGCTAATTTTTGATACTGGATGCCTGATTCTGGAGACTAGCTGGAAGCTGCTTTCTTTATCCGGCATCTAGCAACCAGTATCCAGGATCGCGAAAACTTGTCGGTTTGAGGCGAAGCTTCGCTAGCCAAAGTATGATGTAAATGATTCTACTGTAGACGTATCCAATCGTTTAATTATTTCAATTGTAAGACGCAATGTGGCTAAATAATCCTCGAGATTGATGATGCTGTTAGGTGTGTGAATATATCGTGTCGGGACGCCAAGGACGATCGTTGGTACTCCGATCCCGTGAGATTGTATCGCTTTCGCGTTTGTTCCGCCGCTTTTCCGAACCGCAACTTGATAAGGTATCGAGCATTCCTCTGCGACTTCGATCGCCAATCGGGAGAATGGTCGATTCAATATCGCGGAGGCGTCCATAAACCGAATCTGAACACCCTTTCCCGGAATCGCTTGTTGCTCGCTGACGTTAGATCCTGGAAAATCGTCCGCAGGCGACCCCTCAAGAATGATCGCTGCGTCCGGGGCTACCGCGTCTACCGCTGTTTCGGCCCCGCGCAATCCGACTTCTTCTTGAACCGTCCCGACGGTACTCACCAGATTCGGGTGACCGACTTTTCGTAGTTCCTGAGTCGCTTGAATGGCTAACGCAACACCGACGCGATTGTCGAACGCTTTACCTATTAGTAGCTGGCTATTCTTTAATTGTATAAAATCGCTATCTGGAACGATGCTGTCCCCGACATTCACGCCGAAGCGTTCAGTTACCTCATCCTTATCTTCCGCGCCGATGTCGATGTACATATCCTCGATTTCTACGACTTTGCGTCTATCCTCTTTCCCAAGGAAGTGCACGGGTTTCGATCCGATTACGCCGATTGTCTCGTGCCGGTCATGGTTAAGAATTCGTACGCGCTGGGTAAGAAGCGTCTGACTCCACAAGCCTCCGACGGGAATGAACTTGATGAACCCGTCTTTAGTAATAGATTGTACCATGAACCCGACTTCGTCCATATGCGCTTCAAGCATAATGCGAGGAGAACCGCCGGGACCTGTTTCCTCGGAGATCACGCAACCGCTCTTATCAGTCTTGAGATTGCCGCCAAGTTCGGCAACGAAAATATCACGAACCGCGTGTTCGAAGCCCGATGCGCCGTGTGCCTGTGAAAGTTTCTTAAGAAGGTTTATGCCCGTTTTCTTCACGGTTGTTTACCTCGATGGCAATCGTTAAAAAATTCGACTCAGAGTTTTCGTTGCCGCAATACCCGAACGAAGATCGTTTCCGACTTTTGAACTCGTCTCTCTATCTGGGCACATTTCAGCTGAATCAGATTCTTCTTTCAGCCTCATATTTGGAGAGAAACTGTGCTTGCCGACGAATAAAAGTGAATTACATTATCTCCCAACTTCACCATTACGATGTCAATTATACAGTTTTTTAGCCGAGAACCATTGGCAAAATCCCGTGCATGGATTCGATTAACCGTTTTCGCAGATACTCAAAAAGTTCTTATTTTAAAAAGGAAGATATACAATGACTATGAACCAACGCGGAGGTATAGGGAAAATTATGGAGTCCTTAAAACATAGCAAATTTGAGACATCGCGTGTGTCGGACAACGGTGGCGGCAGTGCGAGTGGATACTGCGGCTTCGGTATCAGGGGCATAAGCCGCACTCTGGCGATAGCATTGTCACTGGTTTTCGTTGGATTCAATGCGATTGACAGCGTGGCTGCTGAGAAACAGACTTTAGCTGAGATCGAATCGACAGTGGCCGCTAGGAAAACGTCAATTGCCGAACTTAACTCAAAGATTGAGCGGTTGAAAAAGGAGTATAGCGAGGCGCTGGAGCAGCGCAAGGCTGCATTCCTGGCATCGGTCGATACATCGCAATTGTCGGAGGACGAAGCGAAAGCAATGATCTCGGCATTGGGCGATGCGTCGCTGAGGGTAAATAGCATCAAGACTCAGCTCAATGACACGGAATCCAATCTTACTTTGATGAATAAGAAATTGGTGAAGTCGGAGAAGAGATTATCTCGTGCGCAAGCGAAAAGTGCGAAGAAGGCGGCGCGTGAAAAGAAAGTTGGTCGAATTTCGAAGAAGAAGGTAAAGACGGTGGCGGAGAAGAAACCCGCTGCATCTAAGAAGTCGAAGAAGCGACAGATGAAGAAAGAGAAGAAAGAGAAGAAAAAGAAGAAGAAGGTCGCGAAGAAAGTCGCGAAGAAAGTCGCAGTGAAAGCGGAACAGCCGAAAGAAGTTAAGAAAATGAGTGTCGCTGCTCCAACTGCACCGGCGAAGTCAGTGACTTATACCGATCAGGTTCTGGTCATTGATAACTTCGACAATACGGATACGAAGAATAGCCTGGGGTACAAGGCAAATATTTTCGAGCGGGCACCTTCGTCTGCGGTCGTTGGTTTCGTCAACGAAATAGTCGGGGGGAATCAATCTGGGGTTCTCAAGATTACATTCGATAAAAATAACGAAGGTGGGCCCTACGGCAAGGGTGGCTGGTGCGGATATTATTCGTTACTGAAGGATCCCGATACGGGTGCGTATCTCGATGCAACCGGATATAAGAACATTACGTTCTGGGTCCGCGGTGATACCGGCGAAGAGAATTTTGTCGTTGGCCTTGCTGACAAACACTGGGATGCACTTGGAGATTCGGTGAAGTCAAACAAAGTGACGGATTATCTCGGAATTTCGCAACTAGGAACCGAATGGCGAAAAGTACGTATCCCGCTTAATGATTTCTCTCTTAATTTCCGGCACTTAGCATCGGTCGCGTTCAGTTTCGAATCGTTTTGCTTTCCGTCGGGCGGCGGACGTGGCGCGGTATATATCGATGACGTCCTCCTAGAGAAATAAGATTTAAGAATACGGTTCAGGGTTCCGTCCGGTTTTGATTCAAGCATGATGCTTCTTGCTCCCAAGCTTCTGCTATATTGCAAACAGTACAATTTTGGGTCCGGACGGTATAAGCGTCCCGTACTTACGGGATCCACGCCCATGCGGGGCGGGTAATCCGGACGAAAACTCCGCGATTGTTGGTAGAACTTTTGAATGCCGTTCCCTGATTTTACCCCGTTAAACCTGGATCTTTCCCTCTTCTGAAAATCCACGAAGTTTCAAGGGAGACATCCGCAATTGACGGTCTTACTCTCGGCGACTCGCGGCGGCCTGATGACGGCGGTAGGCGACGCGGACCCGGGTCAGTAATGCGGTGGGTTTGATCGGTTTGCTGATAAAATCGGTTGCGCCGATTTCGAAGCTTGAGCACTCTGCTTCTTCGAGCGATCCCTTACCTGTCATAACAATGATTGGCAGTCCTGCGGTCGACGGGTCCTGCCGGATTTTTCGGCAGAGCGTATAGCCGTCCATGCGCGGCATGTTCAAGTCCGTAATCACGAAATCCGGATTCTGTTTTCGGATCGCCTCAAGGGCGTAGTCACCGTCCGACGCGGTTACGATTTCCGTCTCGACGTCCTTAAAGGTCTTCTGACAAAGCTTAAGAATGGACGGTTCGTCATCCACTACAAGGATTCGGGAAGGGAATTCTTTTTTCTTTTTAGCCACCTCACTTTTCGGCACATGCCGGCACAACTCCGGGTAGGTTGTCATACCTAGCGCCGCGAGTTGAAGCCCCGTCTCCCACATACATTTCATCCCACTGGACCGCGCTTTTTTCGAGATTTCACCTGCCGAACGATTTTCTATAATCATCTTTTTGATATCAGCGTCTACGACGAGCAGTTCTGTTACGGCAACCCGGCCCTTGAATCCGGTATTATTACAATTTTTGCAGCCCTTACCTTCCATCGGACGCGGCGTAATATCCGCGGAAAGGTTGGAAAGTTCGTCCATGATACTTTTATGCGGTGTCGCCAGTGTTCCGCAATCCGGGCAAACGCGCCGGGACAACCTTTGCGCTACAACACCGGTCAATGCGTCTGCGAGCGCAAAACGATCAACGCCGAAGTTTAATAGGCGGGTTACGGCGGAGCCGGCGTCGTTCGTATGCAGCGTGCTAAATACCAAGTGGCCGGTTTGAGCTGCCTGACACGCGATTTTGGCGGTTTCCTCGTCACGAATTTCCCCTATATAAATCACGTTTGGATCCTGGCGCAGTAGCGCACGGAGGACCGTTGCGAACGTGATCCCGCGCTTGGTATTAACGCTTATTTGATTAACACCTTCAATCTCGTACTCGATCGGATCCTCAACGCTCACGATGTTGCTGACCATTGACTTAATGGAATTTATCGCTGAACAGAGTGTCGTGGATTTTCCCGAACCGGTTGGGCCGGTAATGATAATCATTCCTTGGGACTGAGCCGTCAAAGAGTCCAGTTTCTCGCGTGCATCGGTTAATAGCCCAAGGCTTTCCAGTTTAACCTTTCCCTGATCCGGATCGAGCAATCGGATTACAATTTTTTCTCCATACGGTGTTGGCACTGAAGATACTCGCAGATCGAACTTCCGATCCCCCGTTTTTACCGTAAAACTACCATCCTGGGGGCGGCTGGACTCGGTAATATCCATCTCAGCCAGGACCTTGAGGCGGCTGATCACCGCGTGGCCGACCATTGCTGGCAATTGACACAGTTCGGATAGCTCACCGTCGATTCGGACTCGTATGACAAGGCGGCCTTTACGCGGTTCAACGTGCATGTCACTGACGTTCCGGTGGATCGCATTTTTGAGCATCCTATTCAGAATACGGACCGCGGAACCACTATCTTCCATGTCGTCGAATTCCAAATGCGCCAATATTGATGTTGCATCTCCGATGACGTGAGGTAGCTCCGATTCTAAGTTACGGCCGGCGTCCCTTCTTCCTAGTTTAACCTCTTCCGAGGCGTATTCGCCGTTGTCGCCACTAATGATTAGGTTTTCCAGAGTCTCTATGATCTGGGCGGGGCGCGCGAGGTGTTCGGTAATCGTACGATTTGTAATGAATTGGATTTCTTCAAGAACGTCGCTATCTCCCGGGCACGCAGTCGCGATTTCCAAATTAGCGTCATTTGCTGCGATAGGGACGATTTTATATTTTTGCAGCATATCTGCAGGGAGAAGGTTCAATGCCTGGAGTGTTGGCGAATGATCGTCGAGGTCGATATATCTCAGCCCGAGGTAGTTCGAAAGTTCCGTATAGACCCGAACTTCCGTTGCGACGTTCATTTCCTCGAGTACCTGGGTTACAGGTCTATCCGGAGCGGAATCAAGGACCAATTGAAGCTGTTCTTCGTCGATGATTCCTGATTCTATTAAATACTGCGATAGGAGGACGTTATTCATAAGCGTTTAACTAATATGATGACGTAAGGGTAGAACTGGAGTGAGTAGCCAATCCGCATGTGCGAGATACCCCTCAGTGGGTCGCGTGCGCGTCACGTTTTAGATCTTATCAAACGGCAGCGCTCGTCTTGTCCAACGATAATTCCGGGTTTTTATATTTCAATACCATATATAGTGTGGCGCGAGTATGTGCTAGTAATTATATGCCGAATGTCTTATAAATTCAATCTATAACATACGTGCCAACGCGATAATTTTTCTGTACTACAGGGTCTTAATTTTTTTTCTTAAACCATGGCCTAGCCCTAAAATAAGCGAACGTTCCGATTCGTAATCTTACGCTTACTCGTAATCATAATCTTCCCAGTTTTTCGAGGTGAAATTTAGAAAGAGATTACGATTATGATTACGAGTACGATTACGAAGGAATTCCAACGAAAAGTACGCTGGAATTGGGGCTATCCTGCATTATGCACAAATTTCGTCATGAGGATGCGTAGCTTGCTTTAGATCAAAGAGTTATGGAGGTTGCCGGGACGAAAAAATATTGAAATATTTTGAGATCCGGCGTTCTCTGTAACTCATTTATATGAAACAAGATACGCGTTCGCAATAGAAAGTTTATGCATAATGTAGGCTAGCCTGGGTCCATCCGCGGTATTAGGCGTTCGGCGTTCGGTATATTGCCGTGATTCTATTTCGATGGCGATCGTTTTTATCGGCTTTTGAGAAAATTATACGCTAAAGTATAGAGGTATTCAGGCGGATTTGTACAGCGGGAGATGGGACGGGCTTTTATTCAGATGCCCGAAAATCCGAGTCAGGATCGGATATAGCTGCGCGGGATTCTGTACACACGGGGATGTAAAGTTTAAACGTGGTCCCGACGTTTTCCTTACTTTCAACCTTAATCTCGCCGGCGACCTGCTTGATAAAACCGTAAACGAGAGAAAGTCCGAGTCCAGTTCCTTTGCCGGCGTCTTTTGTTGTGAAGAACGGTTCGAACACGTGGGTCATAGTTGCTCTGTCCATCCCCATCCCGTTATCGGCGACCGTCAGGACAAAGTACTCACCGGGTTTCAGTCCGCTCGGATGATCTCCGGACCCGGGTTTGAAATTGATACATTGTGTTTCGATCTTTATTTCGCCACCAACAGGCATCGCTTGTGAAGCGTTGACGACAAGATTCATAAGAACCTGGTTCAATTTTGCCGGATCAACCTTCACAGTCCTCGCGTCCGGCACCAGACTTAACGCCAGTTTAACGTCGGTGCTCACCAGTTTGTCCAGGATGTTCTCCATATTCTGAATCGCTTTGTTCGGATCCAGTACAACAGGCTTAAAAACGTCCTTGCGACTGAACGTGAGTAACATTCCGGTCAAGTTCATTGCCGCCTCGACAGCGGTGGAAACTTCTTTCGCGTTCTCCAGTAGCGACTCATCGTCCTGCACTTCTTCCATAATCAGATCATTGAAGCCGCTAATTACCGTTAGCAGGTTGTTAAAATCGTGCGCCACGCCGCCGGCAAGCCTGCCGACAGCTTCCATTTTCTGGGAATGATTCAGTTGCTTCTGGAGTTCGACTTCTCGCGTAATATCGTGACTGACGCAGACGTAATTAATCACCTCGCCACTCGGATCGATGATGGGTGAGAACCAGGACTCGAGCCGCAACTGTTGGCCTTCCTTGTGTTTGAAGGTGAAGCGGTCTCGCCAACCTTCGTTGGTTTCGAGCGTTAGTCTTAGTTTTTCGACGAACGCGGCTTCAGCGTGATAATCGGTGAATTTATCGATATGGATACCGATAATTTCGTTTGGTTGATATCCGGTGACCCGTTCAAAACCGGGATTTACATATTGGACGGTACCATGAACGTCGGTGATGAATATCAGGTCATCAGCCTGATCAACTACAGTCGCCAATCGCAATACCGCCTCTTCCGCGAGCTTGAACTGGGTGAGGTCCTGAAGAACGAGTACGCCACCGATAATCTCGCCTTCCTCATCCTTGATCGGTGCGGCGGTGCCCGCCACATACGGTTCACGGCCATCGGCTGCTTGAAGAATCGACGTATTGTCAAGCGTATAGACAATCCCATCTTGAATGACCTCCTTTAGCTTCTTTCGGAATTGCCTGTCTTTACGTGATTTCGCATCGACAATATTGCACACGTGCGCTAACGGTTCGCCGACTGCGTTCTGAAGCTTCCAGGAAGTTAACTGCTGCGCCATTGGATTCATAAAAATGACGTTACCGTCTTTGTCAACAGCCAGGAGTGCGGCACCGATACTTTTCAGCGTTGTCGAAAACCACTTCGAACTTCTCTTTAACGCTCGATCTAAGCTACTCGCCTGTGCGACGCGGTAGGTTAAAAACGTCATGATGACGATTAGGATACTGACTACACATCTGCCGTATAACAGCGGTATAGGTGGTTTCAGGACGAGAAGATTTAGGAATGTGTCTTCGGAGAAAAAAAGTGTATATACGCCAGCATCAGCAATCCAGTAGAGCAAAACAACTACCAGTCCGGTAGTAAGGATACTGCCGGTGGTTTTGTCTTCCGCCGACGTTTTATGGCTTCGCGAAAGCTCTTTGATGCTCTCGATATGATAATCCGAAAGCGATCGTTTATTTATATCCGACATCCGGTCAGCCATATTTCTGCCCGATTCTTAGTTATTCTTAACTGAAATCCACCGTAACGCGTGCAATTACCTACCGCTGCTTAAAACTTTTGCGAGTCGCCCCGCAAGAGCGTTATCCCCGACCGGTAGGCCGTTAACCGTGCCGATAAAAAATGCTTGCGATTTATGAGCCCCGAGCGGTCCGTTTATGCTGTTAAACGTGTCCTTCCGGATAACACCAATCTCAGCGACGAGTGAGGGGGAAAATTTGGCGTCACGCGTGACCTCATTCCCGTCGATTTCCCAGATGATATCTCCGAGTTTTAAGAGTGATTCCTGCGATGCCCACGATACTGCCAGGCACCGACGGGCGTGCCAGCTTTCGCCGTTTTTCTCCCACCAAATTCTCCATTGCTGACTATCCGACCCATAACTGCCATCGGTAAAAAACGCCAAAATTTTCGATGCAGATTCGATTTCCGCACTAGACCCCGTGCCCTCCAGCAGCTGAATCAGCGGTGGAATAGACGGTGCTGCTTTAGCCTTCATAAATCGTTTTAATAAAGCGATCCGGCCATCTTTCGGGCCGTCTCGAAAATATTCCGAAACGAAGGCATCGTAGTCAAGCCCGGGCGCCGTCATCAAGGCACCGAGAGCGTAACCGCGTAGAACTTTCTCGTCGCTATATGTAAATTTTTTTATTGCCGGCGTAAATCGACTGTCACCGATCGTATCTGCCAGTTTTATGGCCGCCGCGGCAACGAAGCCGCCGTCCTCCTCAAGCAACAGTTTGCAGACACGCGAGGCCGTTTCCCCCGGCCAGTCTACAAGCACTGTCGCAAGGTGAAATCTAACTTTCTCCTCAGGATCCTCTGCCGCTTTGATCAGTGCCGCCCGGGCCTCGTCGTTGTCCTGTCTGCACAGTGCAGTCACAGCGGCCATTCTTGCCTCGAGCTGGTCGTCGTTCACTGCGCGGAGCAGGAGCGAAAGCTTATAATCATCCCCTTCCGGAGGCGCATTTCCGTTATTCGTGACCAACGTCTTAACGCCGTCGCGATAATTGAATATATACGTTACCGCGAATGTACCCGACAAGGTGAGGATCAGGAAAAAGGATGCCGCTACCGCCCAGCGTCGTTTACTCACGTAATTGCGAAGTCGCCGGGTTGCCCAGTTTATCCGTGGTGCTTCAACGCGGCGGCCGTCGAGATATCGCGTGAGATCGTCGCCCAGCGCTGAGGCCGTATAGTATCGCTTCTCAGGAGATTTTTCCAGGCACTTTATGCATATTGCCTCAATATCTTTGCTCACCTTCGCCCCCATTTTTTCGGGGGGCAGCGGGTCATCGTCGATTACTTTCTTGATTAATTGCCCCGGAGTTTCCGCGACGAATGGGAGCTCACCGGTTAACAATTCATAGAGCGTGGCGCCAAGGGAGTAGACATCACATTGCGGGTGGGGGTCACTGCTGCCGTCGCTTTGATGGCCGCCCACTTGTTCGGGGGACATATAGCAGAGTGTTCCTAACATTTCGCCCGACTGCGTCAGGCGGGTGACATCCTGCCGTTGAATAAATGCCAGGCCAAAGTCGGTGAGCTTCGGAGTATCCCCGTCCATCATGATATTGGATGGTTTTATGTCACGATGAACAACGTCCTGCTGGTGACTGTATGCGAGCGCGTGTGCTAAGGCGAGGATGATTTCAGCTGCCCGGCGTTCTTCAAAACGTTTGCCGGTTTTCTCTAACAGAGTTTGAAGGGTTTCACCACCCTCAATGAGCTCCATGCAAAGGTACGGAATTTCGTCGCATGTCCCCGAATCATAGACCTTAACGATATTCGGGTGATTCAACCGCCCCTGGGCTGAGCCCTCGCGACCGAGCCGCGCCATCTGACCGTCGCTGATGTCGAGGCTCGCCGGTAACGTCTTAAGCGCTACGTCCTGACTGGAGCCTACCTTTCGCGCACGATACACTCGGCCCATGGCACCGCGGCCGATCTCCGACGCGATTTCGTAGTCGCCAAGCTTCATGCCGTCGAAAGCTTTAGGCGCTTCTTCGATACTGAAGTCAGGTACGCCGTCCGGCGCTCCGCGCGTTGCTAACCCCATCGGTCCCGGAAACTGTTTCTGGAGTTTTTCCTCCGCAGCCACTATCTCCGGGTTGGCATCCAGTCTGCGTCCTAATTCAACTGCAAGCTCAGGATAGGTCGCAATGAAACTTGACCGATCGATCTTTTCGCCACGCTTTAATCGTTTAAGGTAATCGTCCGCCAGGGTATCCAACGGGTCTACACCTTTACTGCCAAATAAATCTCGAAGTAATTTCATTCCTGCCAAAAATTGAGACTGTTTATGTTCGGGTACTAGTGCCTAATTGCATGAACCTACAGATTTACTTTATAATCGTAATCGTACTCATAATTCCATTCCTCTCCTCGAAAAAACAGAAAGATTATGATTACGAGTAAGATTACGATTGGGAGTCGGAATGTTCGGTTATTTCAGGGTCATTGTCATTAAGTTAAGGATTTGTACGCGAGTAGCACCCGTTGGAGTTCACGCTTCAGCGTGGTATTTCTTTTCAGAAACTTAAAAACCACGCTGAAGCGTGAACTCCAACGTGCGCCTTGAACGTGTCTAGCCTAAATAATTCACCAGTATTCTGCTACGAGCCCTAATCTCTGCTTAAATAAACCGATTGGCTTGACTTCACATCTTAGTGAATGAAAATTAACTTTCACCGTGGCGCCTTCTCCAATCATCTTATTATGAACGAGTTAAGTTCTCTCGCGACGAATCGCGTGAATTAATCAGGCCAGTCGCTTTTTCTTCATGCTCCCTTCCCCGCCGTGCCCGGAGACGTCGCGCCGCGCCTTTTTCTTGTCTTCACTACCTGTCCCTCTATATATTTGTTAAGATCCGAGCACACGTCCAATACCGATGCGTAGCGGTCCTTCGGATCTTTCTGAAGCATTTTGTCCAGAATAATGCTTAACTCCCGTGGAAATTCGCTATCAAAGTCGCGCGGGTCCGGGGGTTCGTCATGTTGTATGATGTGACACATTCTATGAAACGAATTCGCGTTGAACGGCCGCTTCCCGAGAAATAACTCGTATGCCATTACTCCGAGCGAAAAGATATCTGCGCGATTATCCACCTGCGCTGAGACAAACGATTCCGGCGACATGTACCCTGGTGACCCCATTATTTCAGACTGTCGGGTCAGTGATGAGTCCGGTATCTTGGCAATCCCGAAGTCGGTTATCTTCACATTAAAATCCTCGTCGATTATGACGTTCCCGGGTTTAATATCCCGGTGGTAAATATCCAACTTGTGAATTGCAGACAACGCGTCTGCAACCTGCAAAATAATACCCGATTTTTGGCGGTAGTCCAAGTCTTCATGTTTATCGATATAATGGACGAGAGTTTTTCCTTCGATGTACTCCATCACGATGTATGTGACCTTGGCACTCTCGTCCTCTCCGTACTCAACGATATGGACGATATTCGGATGTGTCACGCTTGAAGCTGCCTGGGCCTCGTGGAAAAAACGCTCTCTCAGTTTCTTTCGCTCCTCTTCGCCGCAATCGAAAGATTTTAAGATCTTAAGCGCAAAGCGTTTATTCTCGCCGTCAACCTTCTTTTCGACGAGAAACACAATTCCCATATTCCCTTCACCGAGTCGACCAAGTATGCTGTATCCGGATAAAAAGTCGAGGTATTCTTCAAGGATAACAGTTTTACTCCCTTCAAGCGGATTTTCCTTGGCGAGCGCTGCTGCCGCCGCCGTTTTCTCGAGCGCGCTGGCGACGGTTTCCCGTATCGTAACGAGGCTGCATGGTTTTGATATAAAATCGATAGCCCCGATTTTCATACACTCCACGGCGGCCTCGACACTGGCCTTTCCGGTGATGATAATTACGGGGATCTTAGAGGCGTACTTTTGTATTTCCGTGAGGAGATCTATGCCCGATAGATGAGGCATATGAACATCGGCAATAACGAGGCTAACCGTATTCCCTTCCAGTTCCACCAGTGCATCGTTTCCGTTTTCGGCCTCAATGACGTCATACCCTTGTTGTTCGAGAACCTTCCGGAAGAATCTACGAATAACACTGTCGTCATCAACCACCAGGATGGTTGGGCGCGAGGTCGTCTTGATTTTTATGTCAGTCATCTTTCTCTCCGCGTGAACGGACTTTTTGCATAAGTGCGAGTCTCCGCTCGTGCGGAGAGAGACCGCTCAGGATGTATCGCCAAAGAAGTATTTTGGACAGGGGTTATTTGTGAGACAGCACACCAGATCCTCCGCTGAAGGCTACCTAAACGGCGGGCTCGCGGTGCTCGGCCCGGCGTTCTGGCGAAAGTGGATGGCACGGCAGGATAGCGGTTGAAAACTGTAGGACGATTCCATGTATACTGTAAGCAGCACAATTTTTGGTCCGACGGACTCCGCTCGTGCAGAGACGACTTCGAATTTATCAGCCAAGATCTATGTTGAGCCTAGCGGAATCCGTCGCGGCGGAAACGATATTTTGACACCTCATGGTTTTCGGTACAAGTAAAACTACCTAATAAAACATCGCGTTCGTTCACCTACTAAAAATTTACCTATAATTGTGAAAATTACCAGCATATACGGTCGGGTTCGGTGAAGATTATTGAGAATTGACGATCGATTGACGGCCGTTACTTGACAATTTGTGTGCTGATTATATAATCTTCCTTAGCTTCTCGAGGCGAATTTTATTGCGAGAAGTCGTAGAACTCTCGAGGTTGATGAGTTGCGGGGGTTCTAAGCCTGACGGAATAGTGAACTATACCGCCAGCGGTACAATTTTCGGATGACCTTGGATGAACTAGCCAAGCGATTTCGAACATTATTTCGAAAACCTGATGATATTCAGTATATAACACCCGTACAATCAGTATAACTTTTGGATGGACCAATGTTTTATTTAGTACTATCTATTCTATCTTTCGTCGCGTTTATCGTCCTGCTCTGGCGCTACAAAAAAACCCAAATTGTCGACGTAGTCGAGACAGAGCTTCTCGGGAATAAAAACGTCGTCATGCTGGACGACGACGATTTAATCGTTGAGGAAGAGGAAGTCGGTGATGGACGGTTACAAAAGGCGTCCATCGGCTGTTTACTACTGGGAGTACTCTGCTTCACCTTATTTGTGGTGACGCGGACGCCGGAGAAGGCTCATAACGTGCAGTTGAGTTATGAAGGGTTCGCGCTTTATCAATTAGGTAACGCGTTAACAAAATACTTCAGTGACTCTACGGCGACTTCTGCGATCGACACTCTCGTGATCGCACCGGACCCGGAAAGTGCGTACATTTCTGAGCTGATAAAACAGGTTAAGCGCGGGTTGAACGCCGAGAAATTCAATGTATTGGGGGTCTACCCCGTCGTGACGCCACCGGGTACGAAAACTGATGCGGTGGTGACCTCGAATGATCTTGCCGTCTTGCTGGACGACTACCCCGAGATCGGTCTCGTTGTGCTGCTGGTCGAGTTTCGGCCCGACGACGAAATTTCATGGCAAACGGTCAAAAGGCCGTACATCGCAATCTTTTCTGCGCAGGCTGAGTTTAACCGTAACGTCGCGTTACTCAATCAGGGGATCATCGATATGGCGCTGGTTTCGAAAGGTAAATACATCGATCACAGTATCATTCCGCCCGAGATTCCGCTTGAAACTATTTTTAAGGATAATTTTCTGCTGATAAATCCGGTTAATCTTAGGGAGATCGTTAGAGAGCATAAGCAGACTGTATCGGCTAATCCGAAGGCTAGAAAGTAAAGGGAACTTTGGATTGACGCTTCGCTGCGACCGGATGGTCGCCCGTCTCTCCCGCAGTCGCGGGATCGGCTGACGATTGACGATTGACGATCGACGATTCGTTTACGCGCAGGGTTACGACAGGACAGGTGCGGATTAATGGACGTCACTTGACGCTGAAAAGTTTTGGAGATGAATATCGAATATCGAACAAGGAATAATGAATATCGAAGTAAAAGATATACTCGGTTGCAGATCGAGTGTTGAGCTATTAGGTATCCTTTTCATTGTGTTTAGCAGTATTCAGTCTACGGTGAACCGTTCTAATCCAAGACGACACATTCGATACAAGTCCAGTTTCTCATGTCGAAAACTAATTACCCGCCTACCACTGCCGGTTTCGATAGCGATTACCATATGGATGCCCAATAGTCGCACAGATATTCAGCCAATCACCAGTTTTCAATCGAATACGACACGTGAGAACGACTCAACGGGCTGGGATACCGTGAGCGGTTAGCGCAGATACTCAAGGTGCTCTATTGAAATAGCATTAGAGAAGGCGTCCCGGGAAATTACCGCAAGTAACTTCGAAGTCGCTAAAATCTCGTCGCCGTAGTGCTCATAGGTGCCGTAGACTGTTGTAATCGCCTCACCAGTATCGTAAGTATCCCCATCGTTATTTAGATCCTTATACACGACCTGCCCGCCGAGATCTTTTATCGACTGCGCGGTTACGATAACCGTAAAGTAAGTTTGACGAACGGTTATTAATTCAGCAATTTTCTCTACCATTGCCTCTTCGGTGTCGTCCAGTGTTTTATCCGTTCCAGTTATCCCGGCAACATTGAAGAAGTCGCTTATGTTCGTGAATGTCGAAGCTAATCGAGCTGTCTGGATTGCGGCTACGGCATCGGCAATGGCAACCGTTGTTGTATCGTTCAATAACGCGGTGAGTACGTCGTCGTTCAGCGAGTTAATGTTGACCCGTCCGCGTTTCCCCGACGCCGGGCCGATCGTAAACATGTCCAGTAGATAGGTGTCCATCCCTGCTTCGTCTCCAGCATCGGCCCAAAGGCGTAATGAGCGACCGGGCCAGTAACTGCCGACCCTACCGATCTCACCGACACGGGTAAACGCCGCGTCCTTGACCGTGATATCGCTGTATTCGCTTAACGTGGACTCTGAAAGCGGTCCACTGATCCGGGTCAACTGACCAATGTCAACATAGATCGGGATATTTTCGTACATTTCATCGGTTCCTGTGGGGGACGCGGTCCACAGACTGCCGTATCCGGGTGTCGGTCCACCCTCGTCGTCTTCGTTATTTAAGGGATCAAGCGCTTCCAGGGTCGCGAACAGGTTATTGCTGAGCAGAAGATTGGTTGAAGAATCCCAGTTCCACCAGTAACTGTTGTTCGGTTGCGACGGGAAATCGTCAATATTTGTTGTGCCGTCGTTGAGTACAACACTTTCGATCTGAAAATTCGTTACTCCGTATCTCTTGCCGAGGTTTTCAAGAAAATTGTTTCGCGTGCTTGTCCCCGCCAACTGCCAACCGGAGGAGTATCGGAGCGTTCCGCCTTCCTCGTTCGCGCTCGATCCGAGGGGGACTGCTGACGTCGTGTTAGTAAAAAATGTTCTGGTTCCCACCGATTCAGACCAGCCGGTAACGGAAAAACGGACCGTCAATGTATTACTACCGAGCGGTTCTGAGATCGCGCCCGGGTAGAATATCTCACCCTTGAAATAAACATTCATCGTCAGATCCCGCGGACCGCCGCCGAGCGGTACAATGCATTCGATCTTTACTGACAACTCGGAAAGGCCATACTGGTTTTCACGGCCAACCAGCTGTACTTCGACATTTGGAGGTCCGGGAAACGACGTCGTCAATTCTCCATCAGTGTTCACCCACGCGACAGTCGCATCGCTGTCTGTGTCGACGCTATCCCGGATATTAAGTGCGGTCTGCGCGGCGATCCGGCGGCGGGTAGCGCCGTCCGTTGCTACACCGTCCATCGCTAATTTCTTGATCCACTCGCAATCGTTCGCATCATCCAGGTCACCTATATTCGGCAGCGCCGTATCTGTATCATCGGGCGCGATAAACGCCTTATATAACTGTGCCAAACTCGTATCCTGATCAGAGGACAGATCAAGCCGCGGATAGTCCTCGCCGGTATCATAGAGGTCGTCATCATTATCGTCGCTCCAGTAGAGCTCCTGCTCGACGCTGAACGGATGCAGCACCTGAATCACCTGGGTTTCGAAATCGGCAGGGACGATATTGCGTGCGATCTGCCTCATGGAGAACCACCTTAAGCCGGCGGGCAGGATATAACTTTCGTAGCCGGCAAGATTTGCGTCCTCCAGGCAGATCTCGAAATCCCCGGCGCCACTGCGGGGCTCACTGCCTGTCGCCTCGCTGACGCTGCCGATCACCGCTGCGTTCGGATCGATCTTTCCGCTTTCATCGATGATCATATAGGCGAAGCGCCCGATAACGCGGTCAGCGCCGTAGATATTTTTGCCGACGACCGGGAAGAATCCGCGGTCTTCGATAGTCGGTGTTGCCGGTGTTGTGGTATCCAATGTCGCTTTTGGCATATACTCGAAGTCGTCCATGATAACTTTCATTGCGTTATCGATCTCATCGCTATCCAGGGATTTGCTGCACGAATAGCGTCTCCCCGCGAACGGGCCCGTGACAGGCGCGTAAAAGCCGTTCGTCGTTCGAGTGGACGGGAATTTATCCTCGGCATCATTCGCGCCGTCAGACGGATCATACGCTATCTTCATAGCGACCATCGCCTGGCGGAGCCCGGAATCGGCGAGCAGCCGGGCTTTGACCTCGTCCAGATGGTTCTGGGCCGCGGTGTCCTCGTTCACGATAATAACCGCGAAGCTCGCAGCCAGCGCTAAACCGATTGATAGAATGCCTAACACCAGAAGAAGGGCGCTGCCACGCTCGTTTTTCGGACACGGGCAGGGCGATGCGAAATCCGGCATTATGTCACTTCGTCTTTGGGGTATTTTCATTGGTTATATCTCTGTGAAACTTAAAGGAATTTGACTGAGATTTTCACCATGAAGGACATGAAGAGCATGAAGCAAAGACTTTATATATTTTTCCCTACATGCTCTTCATGTCCTTCATAGTTGTAAAGCACTATTCGGTTGGGAGATTGCTCCTGTGAACTTAAACGGTTTTGAGGCTGTTTATAATGTAGGAGGCTGCTCCCGCAGGCGATCTATTTTTTTCGGTATCGGTCCAAAATAATCGTTATCGCCTGCGGGAGCAGCCTCCTACATTCACATATTCCAAGTTTCCTTTTGTATTACAGACTCACTGGAGGGGCGATGGCCTCAGCCGCCGCGAGGCATGGCGTCACAAGCACCGGCGGCTAATTCTGCTTCCCAGCAGAACTCCAGATTACACGGGCGAAGCGCACGTTGGAATTCACAACTCTTGACCTGACATCCGCTTTCGCGAGAGCGCCGTAGCTTCAGCGGAGGCACTAGCCATTGGCGACGGCGGTTTAGTTGTGCCGGCTATCTGCTAACGGAACACGGCTAAAGCAGTGAACTCCAACGGCCTGTCCTGCTTGCAAGATTTCGCCTTTGAAACTTAAAACCGGTTTAGCCTCAGCCGCCGCGAGGCATGGCGTCACAAGCACCGGCGGCTAATTCTGCTTTCCAGCAGAACTCCAGATTACACGGGCGAAGCGCACGTTGGAGTTCACGCTTTAGCGTGGTTTTTAAGTTAATAAAAAAATACCACACTAAAGTGTGAACTCCAACGGGTGCTACCCGCATACCAGCTGGTTAGTGTTGTCAAGGTCTCTGTTGGTCCGGATGGCCGAGACTCTCGCTTGTGCGGAGAGTTCACGCTTCAGCGTGTCTTACCCCAAGTTTCGTCGCGTATTAACATACGTGAATGTGCGAAAAAATCAGCACAGTATCAATATCGGTTGAGGTCAAATCTATTCGTAAATGTTTGTTTGGTTTTGTTCTGTTCAATGACTGACAAATCGACGGTAACAGGGTGAATAAGTGTCATTGTTACGACGGCAAAAGACGGTACAACCGGGCTGTCAGAAACAGCGTCATATGCTGCGTAGAACGGGGAGGTTGCTGTTGCTTTGTAAAATGCAAACTGGAAGCTTTTTACGCCGTCGATCAGAGTGTCATAGGAGCCCCAGGAGCTATCAGCTGCCCAGATCAAAGGGTCTGTATTTACGAAGTTCCATTTCGCTCCGTCGATGTCGCCGGTTTCCCAGCGCACCAACTTTTTATCCGAGAGTTCGTACCCGACTTCGTAGAGGGTTGAGTTAGAGGATGAGCTTTGCCTGGTATTGGTGACAAACGCGAAATCACGTACGCCGACTCCGGCTGCATCGACGTAAATCTCATCGCCGGGGAGATCCCTCGCCACTATCCCTCGAAGATCCTCTTCGATTACGTCGAAAACAATGCGTGCATTTTCGAGGACCTTCAGTCGTCGCTCTGTTGTCGACCAGAATTTCTCTACTCCGTGAAGGGTCTGAAACAATAAGATGCTCAGTATACTGAAAACCGCAATAGCGGCAAGAAGTTCAAGCAGCGTGAAAGTGCGTGTAACCAGGCGTACGTGAGCCCAGCGACGATTTGTCCCCTGTAAATGGATTTCATTCCTCAGGGGTTGCGTCGAGATGGTCGTTTTCTTTATCCGGGTTACTGTCGAATGAGCGCGCATTAGTTGGTTTAATTTAGATGGGAAAGGGATTACGATCATGATTACGATTATGATTACGAAGAAAACCCAACGAAAAGTTCGCTAGTCAGGTTTCAACACCGTGAATTGAAAGTCCCAGCGTTTACGTGAGGTATAGGGCCGCGAATAGGGCCAGGTAATTTCAATGAATACATTTACCGCGTCGGTATCATTTATTGTGACTGACGGTTCACCTCCGACATGTTCAAGCGCCGGTAGTTGATCCTGCCATACGCGAACGCTCGCCGCGAAGTCGTCGTCAACGACTTTATAGAGACCGGGTCGGGTCGAACTGGTGTGTACGTAGATAGTCGTATCAGGTTCAAGTTGCCACCCGGCATCGTTTAACGCGTCGTACAGTCCGTCCTTGTTGAATATGCCGCCACTGTGCACGGGGAGGTCTGCGGTGCCGTTGATGGTATCGACATAGGTCGGCCAGTCGTTTCTGATGTTGTGTTTTAGATAATTACAAAACTGCGTTGCCTGATAGGAAATTCGGCTTGCGACGGCGGTGTCACGGCTGCGGTCGTAAATATTAAACATTAATGAAAGCAATGCCAATACGCCAACACCGGCGACAACGATTGCAAACAAGACTTCGATAAGCGTAAACTTGTCGCGAAAATAAAATCGCCGTATCGCGAAGTATCTCATTCGATTCATATCCTGCTGGCCGTCAATTAAATTTGAGTTTTCCGGATAGCCGATTGACGATAATAGTGACAGTATTACGCTCGTTAAGGGGCCAGAGTTGTCGCTCGTTTCGGATGACAGCAGATAGCATCGAGATATAGGTGTCTCGAGTCCCTGGATTCGCTCCCTGGGCGGATCCTACCGCTGCTCCGTTCGGTGAAAATATCAGTGCCCGCACGTTATTTATTGAATGGGTACTCGCCGCTTCGGGGAATGGTACACCATTAACCACATTGCAACGGTTCCCGACACCTGACTTACCGTGTTCACCGAATGTATCGGTATACCCAACGAAAACGCTCCTGGGCAAAAAACGCCAGGACCCGCGGTCCGAAACATACGAATCGAAACGCCCCTGAAAGTTTTTTCGGGTCGCGTCGGGAGTCGGTGCTTCACCTAATGTACAGATTCTAAGCGCTGATGCCTTATACCTGGGATTTGTGACCCCTCCAAAATTATCGTCTTGGGCCGTTGGAATCAGGACAGCAGTAAATTTCTTGTGTTTTACTGCATAGTGCCGGGCAAACCTCAATTCGCCTGCAACCAGACTGACCGCCTTATTGACTTTTTGTCTGGCAAGATGTGGTCGCACTAATTGGGTAAGCAGCACGACAGTCATCACGGCAAAAATAGTGAATGCACCCCACTCAACAGCAGTATAGTAGCTGCACCTGGCTAATTTCATGGTTAATCGCGTGAATGGGTTTTAGTCGATCCTTAATAAGTATACTGCCCGCGCTCTCTCTCCGTATTCTCGGAGTCCGCTCGTGCGGACCGCATAAGCGTCCCGCACTATCGGGATCCTCGCTCATGCGGGAAGAGTCTCGGACATTCTGAATCGGACTTATCAACAAGCAGTATCTATAGATCCAGTATCTTGATGGCTGTATAAAACAATATCTTTGGATCGCCAAAAACTTCAAGCATCTATCGGGTCAACAACTTCGATCTCGTTGACGTCGGCTAACTGATCGTAGGGGATAAATCGGCAATCGGTTTTGAGCAGTGAATCGCGTTCACCTTGTACGGGACTTGTGCCGTTAATGATAAATTCCCGTGCTCCTGAAGCCGTTGCGGCTTTACGGTAGCTTACCCGGACTGTTTTCTTTCGTGTCGTCGTTTCGAGTTTGAATTCCTGGAACGGGGTCCAGTCAGCGATCTGTATTCTTATACCGTTAAAATCAGGCTTATAACCGTAGACATGCCATAGTAGAATCTTAAGGAGAACGTTAGAACTACCGGTTTGCCAGTCGTTCATCGACTCTCCGTCCATTCCCTTCTCCTCGTTAAAGACATAAGAATTCGGCATCACAAACGGCGAATGCGAGTATTTATCGTGTATCGACGTGAACGGAAGGACCTTTTGAATCTCGTCCCAACCTTCCTTCGCTCGTCCCATTCTGAAGTATGCCATTATCGCAAACAACGTTGCGTGAATATACGTTGCGCCGTTTTCCGCGGTCCCGGGCGGTAATTTAGGGATTCTACCGACGCCCGGCGTATTCTTAGGGAAGTGCGGATTAAAGGTCATCAGGCCGTATTTCGACTGTAACCGATCGAAAGCGCTGCAGATATGCGCTTCCATTTCCGGTGTCCGCTCCAGCATACCGGAGAGGGCCCAAAACGCGTAGCTTGTAACGCCATCGCGAGCGACGCCATCGGGATCGCAGGGCCCGCCGACGTAGTATTCCCGATTATCACCCCATCCATGATATATACGGTCGTTTCCGAGGTCGTCCTGATAAACCGCGTATTCTATCAGGTTCTCCGCGATTTCGTCTCTTATCGTTCTGTATTGCTCTAATTTGTCGTTAAACTGATCCGGATAAAAGCATTCCAGTATCCGAATCATTTCCGTGCAATTCTGGTAGAATTGCAGCGTTGCCATCACGCTGACACCCGTACCGAATTCTTTCTCCGGATCTTTGGTTATTCCGAGACCGTCGAGGGCGTCGTTCCAATCGCCGTATAACGCAAGAACGAGCTTTGTCGTATCGTGATCACGGTTGCGGTTCAGGTAGTCCATGATCCGGAATAAATGTTCCAGCACGGTTCCTTTTTCGGCACTCGGGATGATTGATTCTGTGGCTTCATCGGTGATTTCATGGTATCCGATTTCGGCTTCCAGAAATGACTGGTCACCCGTGGATTCGAGGTACGTATGGATTGTTGAGATCACCCATACCCCTTGATCGATGAATTCGCGACAATCTGCGCGTCCTGCTGCCGCGCCCTTCGGCGGCAATGAGTACTGGCGCAGGCATCGGCCATCCGTTATGGTAAATCCCAATGCCTCCAGCATCTTTGCGCGGCTTGCATCCGGCCGATAATATAAGAGCCCTTCGAGCGCCTGAAAGACATCGCGGATACCGATAAGCGAACGAAGTTGCAGCTGCATATATCCTTGCAACAGCCCGCATACAGAGACCTGGTATTTCAAATGGCGAAAGAACTCATTGAAATCGTTTTCCTTGATCTCAAGGGACTCATCAATTCCCGAAACCTGGATGGATAACGAAGACAGAATATCTGAAATTCTCGAGCCGCTGGTTGCGACGCTTTTGTCGATTTCAGCAGGGATAATCGCGGTCGCCGCGACGGACTCCTGTTCTTCTTTTTCGGATACCGACTGGAAGGTATAGTCGGTTCGCACGGCGGCTCCGGGAGCGAGGTTAAAGAAATTGATGTCATTAAATACGGCGATATCGGTGAACGTCGTGACGTGCCTGTTCTCCGCAAACTCACCGGTCCTAAGTCCTAATGCGGCGGATAAATTGCGACGGCTTTCTCCAAGTAGATTGTGCCGGGATGTATTCGTCAGTCGCCGATTGAACGTGGCGCCGTCATCCAGTGAATGTTTACCGCGCAATACTGCATAATATGTCATCGACGTAAATCGATCTTCATCCTGGGATACTTCCATTTTGCCGGAATCATAAACGCCGTCGGCAGACACGCCATCGGTTAGCGCGGTTTCAATAAACCACCGGTCTTCATCGCTCTCGTATATGCTGTATCGGCAGAATGGCTTGAAGAAACTTGAGTTGAAGATATCAGCGGCTGCGTCCCCTTTGTTTTCGATATAAACAGAGAAAGCGATTCTCTTCTCTTGATTCACTGTCACGCGGACGACGCTCAGAAGCGAATTGAATTCGGTAAAGAAATATGCCGCAGCGGGATTCAGTACGGTATATCGGCGCTCTACGAACTCTTCGGATTCACCGAGCACCGGCACCGGCATGAGTGAGAAACAACGGTAAGGCATGCGACCGCCGCTCACGGGAATGCCCGTGAAGAATCCAATAACCGGTTCATCCCCTTCCTTGCGACGCATGAAGGTGGAAAATAACCCTTCGTTAGCGTACATGTAGCCCGATGCATGGACCCAGAAATTGAAACCGTTATCACCAAATACATAGCGGCTGTCGCCCGTCTCGCGCGGGAAGCAAAGGACATTTCTGTTGTCCATAAAATAGACATTGGCCCCGTCTGCGTTAGATGCCGTATGGTTGTCTATATATGAACGCGTTTGATCCGTTATCGCCTTAATTTCGTCTCTAAATCCGCTTATGCTCACGTCAATACCTTTCGAATCCCAACCAGTGGGTTTGATTCCCCGACGTTTACCGTGCTCGCTGAGCAGTCTCGTAGGAACGAGCTGTCCCACTCCGCTCATGCGGCGGAACTCGGATGCGGCGGGGCAGTTGATTTGAATTTAGATTATTCCGGATGGACAGTATGCCTTCACAGCGTAAAAAAATGGTAATTATAGCAATCACAAAATAAAGAACAAGTCCGCGTCGAAAAAAATGCGATTGCGCACGGGTTTTACATTAACGGGAGACCACAATTTTGGACGATAAACTGATCGGTATTTTGGAGCGCGCGCGGGCAGATGATTTAATTTCAGAGCGCGTAATGGCGGGCGTAAAAAAGTGGTTAACCGAGGATGATTTCGGCGAATTTAGAAATGCCCTGGAGGCGATGATTCTTGCCAAGTCGTTTGACGAGTTGAATGACAGTTTTCAAGCCGTTATTCCATTTGGAACCGGCGGCCGTCGCGGCCGAACCGGAGTCGGACCGAACCGTATTAATTTTCGTACGATCAGTGAATCCGCGCAAGGCCTCGCGAACTACCTTGCGATCGTTAAGCCTGACAAAACGGAAAGATCAGCGGTCATCGCCTACGATACGCGACATTTCTCGAAGGAGTTCGCGGCGCGAACAGCGGAAGTTTTTGCTGGGAACGGGTTGTCTGTGTATCTGTTCGAGGAATTCCGGGCGACGCCCGAACTGTCATTCGCGGTGCGATACCTGAATGCTGACCTTGGTGTTGTTATTTCGGCGTCGCACAATCCGCCGTCCGACAACGGTTTCAAGGCGTACTGGGATGATGGTGGGCAGATTGTTCCACCGCATGACAAAAATATAATCGAGGAAGTCGCGAAGATTAAGAAGATCGAGCATTTATCGTTTGATGCTGCCGAGCGCGATGGACTATTAACATGGATTGGGGCTGATATCGATGAAAAGTATTTTGCAGCGGTGTGTGCAGAGTCGGTTTCATCCGCGAAACCGAATATTAACATCGTGTATACGTCGCTACATGGTACCGGCACGACCTGTGTGACGCCGGTCTTGAAACGTCAGGGATATCGGGTCCAGGAGGTGACTGAACAGGCACAACCCGATGGCGACTTTCCCGGTGTCCCGAATAACGCACCCAACCCGGAATATCCCGAAGCATTAGCGTCCGCTATTGATCTCGCGCGAGCGTCTGGCGGTGATGTCGTGCTGGCAACCGATCCGGACGCAGACCGACTGGGGGTCGCGGTGCCGAAATCAGCTGACGGGCAAGAGTGGGTGACGCTCAAAGGGAATCAAATCGGTGCGCTCCTGACATATTACATCCTCACAAGCCTCAGGGACGCCGGTAAACTTCCGGATGACGGTCTGGTCGTGAAAACAGCGGTGACCACCGATCTTATCTCCGATATTTGCGAGGATCTCGGAGTTGCTGTGAAAGACGATCTTCTCGTTGGATTCAAGTATATCGCGGAAGTGATACGTGGGTGTCCCGACCGATTCATATTCGGCGCTGAGGAGAGTCACGGCTACCTTAAGGGGACCTACGCTCGGGATAAGGATGCGGCCGTGGCGGCAATGTTGATGGCGGATCTTACCGCGGCGGCTAAGGAAGCCGGTCAAACCCCGTTCCAGTTACTTGACGAGTTGTATTGCCGCTACGGTTACTACTGCGACAGCACTGAATCGTTAGTATTGGAAGGGGAAAAGGGGAAAGCGCAAATCGGGCAGATCATGAATCATTTTCGCACTGATCCGCCAACCGAGTTGTGCGGCTTTAAGGTTTCGAGGGTACGGGATTACCTTTCGAATGAAGATTACGACCTCGAGTCAGGCGCGAAATCCAGCTTCCAGGGCCCGTCCGGCGATATCCTCATGTTCATGCTTTCCCAGGATGGACGCACTCGCGTTGTCGTCCGGCCCTCAGGGACCGAGCCGAAAATCAAGTTCTATATCAGCGTACTCAACCCTGTTGTCGGCGAATTGTCGAAGGTGCGGCAAGATACGGATCGTCGCGCCGCGAAGATTGCCGCGGATATCCAGAATATAGCGAGAAAAATCGTGTCTAGCGAGAATTAGCCTGGTATTCGCCCTCTGTTGATGCTGATGTCACTAAGTTAATGATTTGTATGTGTCCGGGCCGGTTGTTGTCAGGTCTGTTAATATACTAGGAAACTTAACCTTGAACCTTGAACCTTGAACCTATGCCAAATCAAGACGCAGATATCGGTGTAATCGGTCTCGCTGTAATGGGGGAGAACCTGATTCTCAATATAGAAAGCCGCGGGTTTCGCGTCGCCGTTCACAATCGAACGACCGCGAAAATTGAGAGTTTCCTGTCGACTCGGG
This sequence comes from Verrucomicrobiota bacterium, assembly GCA_021772635.1. Classification (GTDB taxonomy): domain Bacteria; phylum Verrucomicrobiota; class Lentisphaeria; order JABSQK01; family JAJFLO01; genus JAJFLP01. Next base: position 41,006 of record JAJFLP010000087.1, read on the forward strand.
GAAAGGGGAAGAATCTCGTCGGTGCTGAGAGTATTGAAGCTTTCTGTATGCAGTTGAAGAGACCGCGGAAGGTGCTCCTGATGGTGAAGGCCGGGGCCCCGGTGGATGCGCTCATTGAGACTCTTCTCCCGTATCTTGATTCGGGAGACATTATTATCGATGGGGGCAATAGCTACTTCAAGGATACGATAGAACGAACCGAGCGATTGAATCAGAAAGGTATTCTCTTCGTTGGAGCCGGGATATCTGGCGGTGAGATCGGGGCGTTGACCGGGCCGTCTATAATGCCGGGTGGTAATCCGCTCGCATGGCCTGAAATTCGCCCGATATTTCAGGCGATCGCAGCGCGTGTTCCGGATGGAACGCCTTGTTGCGAATGGGTCGGGAATGACGGAGCGGGGCATTTCGTAAAGATGGTCCATAACGGCATTGAGTACAGCGATATGCAGCTTATTGGTGAAGCCTACCACCTGATGTCGGCGGGGATGAAAATATCTAATCTCGAAATGCACGAAATCTTTCAGACCTGGAATGCGGGAGAGTTAAATTCGTATCTAATCGAAATCACCAGCGATATTCTGGTGCATAAAGACGATCATACGGGCAAGCCGATGATCGATATGATTCTTGACGCGGCAGGGCAGAAAGGGACAGGGAAGTGGACGGCGATTGCCGGCCTCGATCTTGGTGTCCCGATACCTCAAATCGCAGAGGCGGTCTTTGCTCGTTGTATTTCGGCGATGAAAGAGGAGAGGGTATCAGCGTCGCAGATTCTTAAAGGCCCGGATAACACGTCGACAGGTTGTCCGCAGGTATCGGTTGACGACGTTCGCGATGCACTGTTCGCCGCCAAAATCTGTGCGTATGCACAGGGGTTTCATCTCATGGCAGCGGCTACAGAGGAATATAATTGGGACCTTAACTTCGGTGATGTCGCCCTCATGTGGCGTGAGGGGTGTATTATTCGCGCGGCGTTTCTTGAGAAGATAAACGAAGCGTACGGCAACGCGCCAGCTCTCGCAAATTTGCTTCTGGATCCGTATTTTCGGACCCGAATGGACGCGGCCCAAGCAGGGTGGCGTCGCGTTGTGCGTGCCGGAATTGAGATCGGTGTTCCATTACCGTCGATCAGTACTGCCCTTCATTATTATGATTCCTATCGCTCGGCAGACCTTCCAGCTAATATGATTCAGGCACAACGGGATTACTTCGGCGCGCATACGTACGAGCGGGTAGACCGGCCTCGCGGTGAGTTTTTTCATACCGATTGGACGGGGCAGGGCGGCGATACATCAGCTTCCACTTATAGCGCCTAGCGTGATCTATGCATAAAGTTTCTACTGCGAGCATGTATCAGACCTAATCTAAATGAGTTACAAAGAACGTACGATCCCGCAGTCACGGGACTAGACTAAGAGATCCAGCCGATATTTCAATATTTCTTCAGCCGTACAACCTTCGCAACTCATTGATCTCAGGCCAGCTAAAAGCGCTCGTAACGAAATTGATGCATAGATCAGGCTAGCCTGATCCAGCGAACTTTTCGTTGGATTTTCTTCGTAATCGTACAAGATAATCAGGCTTCGCCAAACCCATAAGGCTGCGCGATACTGGATACTGGTTGCTGGATTCCGGATGAAAACATCGACTTCGAACCGGAATGTTCACTAGATTTGCGACTATGCTCACCGTCTTGGAGTTTTCGACGAGGCGTTCTGCTGGCGAGCAGAATGCCGGTTTTAAATATCGTTCGATATCTCTTGCGTGGTTAGTTCAATGTCATCCCAAAATTGTACTGCTTGCAGTATAAAAGTAACTTTGACCGATGGCTTCAAGCTTGTAACCCCGATTTTTCCCCATTTCATGGAATCGATGCTCGCGCTTCTTGAAGCCGTCGTGAAAATGATTACCCAAAATCAGTAATCCACCGGGTGCCAACTGGGTTTCGATTACCTTCCATAGCCGAAGATAGTCTTGGTCAGAAAAGAGATTCGGACCGCCGATCAGACCGTTGCATAAGATAATCTCTACCGGTTGAGCTACCTGAAATTCGCGCATATCTCCCGCGACGAATCCTATTTGCGTTTTCTCTGGTTTCTCCGGGAACCTGTCTGCGGGATATTCGCGATCGCCGGGTGCCTCTTTCGCTAGATTGCGCTCGAGTAATTTTCGAATTCTATCTAGATCGACTTTTTCTAACGGAGTTTTCGATAAAACCGGGGGAACAGTTCCGAATCCACGCAGCGGATTCGCGCTGGCGGATATTAGTCGCGGAGGCCAGCGATTTGCTGCCATCCAGGCTTCGATTGGTTCGCGTGTTACGCCGATGACCGTCCCCGGATTTGGAAACTTATCTAACAGATTCGCTATTTCGTAGGTGCCCTGGCCCGTTCCACAGCCGTAATCAATTGTCACGACCAGGTCTAGTGCGCGTCGTTTTCGTTGCCATCCGGATATATACTCCAACTGTTCGGGGTAGCGCCCTGCTCGCGTTCCGTTTCTCTCGGGAGATGCGATCGCGAATGCGGCAAGCCATGCTGCCTCACCAGTCCACGTTACTTTTCCGGAAATAGGTTCGGGAAGACTCTCCCACAGATCGGGCAATGACCGAAAATTCGAGCCTCGTAGTGCCTGTGGAATCCACCCGGGACTTGGGAGTAATTCCGATAGGATCTTGGTGAAATCGTGGATGAACTCGGAGACGGGCAGGTATCGTTCGTAGTTGCTTCTAATCTCATCTGTAAGTATCAGGCCTGGTGCCCACCATGGCGGAACAGCGTGGGTCCTGAAGGTCACATAGCGTTCGCTCCATTTTCTATTGACCCGCTCTAGCGTAGTGTAAAATGAATTCCGTGCCATTTGATAACGTTCTTTTATGCCTTGAAGTGCGCTGGCGCGGACAGTATATCAGGAAAAAAATCGCCAGAACTTTAGTCCCAAATCCAGCGAACTTTTCGTTGGATTTTCTTCGTAGACTGCAAGCAGTCGAATTTTCGATCCCGCATGCGGGATCACGGTAGGCAAAGATTTCAGAAAACTTGTCGAAAACCTGACTGGAGTTAGTATAATTATAATCGTAATCTCTCACAAATTTCACCTCGAAAAACCAGAAAGATTACGATTACGAGTAAGATTACGAATGGGAATGTTCGCTATTTTAACTTTAGTAAACGGTCGACGACAAGGTTACCGGAGTGGCACATTGACGATCGACGTCTGGAGTGTGGTAAGCTGAGTGATTCCTGTTTGCGCCAGGTCGAGCATTTCATTCATTTGGTCGCGGGAAAATGCATTTGCTTCTGCCGTCCCCTGGATTTCTACGAAGTTTCCCGATGCTGTCATGATAACGTTCATATCCACGTCTGCATTCGAATCTTCTTCATAACAAAGGTCTAAAATCGGTTCCCCTTTGTATATCCCGACGCTGACTGCTGCGACGTGCTCCTGCATCGGCGAGTCAGTTATGTCGCCATCCTCAAGCATTTTCCGAAACGCCAGGGACAACGCTATCGAAGCGCCGGTAATGCTTGCGCATCGAGTTCCTCCATCTGCGTCTATGACATCGCAATCGACGTAAACCGTATTATTGCCGATGCGCTCTAAGTCGACTACCGCACGTAAACTGCGACCAATCAATCGCTGGATTTCCTGCGAGCGACCGCTTAGTTTTCCCCGCGAGACGTCGCGCGGGGATCTTGTTGTGGTTGCTCCCGGCAGCATCTGGTACTCACCTGTAACCCAGCCGCCGGGTACGCCTTGACTCTTTTTCCATCGCGGTACTCCCTCAATGACGGATACCGCGCAGATTATCCTGGTATTTCCTTGCTCGATGAGCACGGACCCTTTTGGGTTGACTAGGTAGTCAGGTTGAAACTGGCAGTTTCTAAGCTCATCGGTAGATCTTTTGTCTATTCTTATCATGGTAGCGCTGTGCCTTTTTTTTACGATATGAGAATTATTTTTGGTAGAATCAGCCTTCTATTCCGATAGCGATTTCGACTCCGAATGGTCGTCCCACGGGCTCATCCTTGATGGGATGGTTGTGTTAAAAGGTTATGATCGGTAACAACCTCCCGGTCGATAGCTCTAAATTTCCCAATTTATCGACTCCTGTCCAGTCTGTGTCAGGTAATCGTTGACTTTCGAGAAATGGCCGCATCCGAAGAATCCAGAGTGTGCAGATAATGGTGATGGGTGCGGCGCGGTAAGGATACAGTGTTTACCAGGGTCGATAAGTCGAATCTTACTCTGCGCGGGCCGCCCCCACAGAACGAATACGAGATTTTCCCTTAATGAATTTAATTTAGCGATCACTGTGTCCGTAAAGATTTCCCATCCCTTCCCCGCATGTGAGTGCGCCTGACCAGCTCTGACACTTAATACCGTGTTCAACAGAAAAACACCCTGCCGCGCCCAGGACTCTAAACACCCATGTCGAGAAACCGGAATACTCAGGTCGTTGCCGAGTTCCCGAAATATATTATTCAGCGATGGTGGTATATGCACTCCCATTGGAACTGAAAAACATAGGCCATGGGCTTGTTTTTCTCCATGATACGGGTCCTGGCCGAGAATGACGACTCTGACATCCGTAAACGGCGTGTACCAGAATGCGTTAAACATATTTTTTCCTGCAGGATATACCGTGGACTTCTTTTTCTCCTCGATCAAAAATTCTTTTAACGTTTTCATGTAGGGCTTATCAAACTCCTCCCCTAACACTTGCAGCCAAGACTCCTCCAGTTTAGGCGGAGCCGACGGCGGTTCCGGCGGTCGCCCGTCCTCTCGCGATAGCTGTTCTCCGGGGCTATTGTCAAATAAATCCAATTGTTCGCCGCATTCTTTCATTGAAACCGGTAATTCTGGGTCGCACAATGCCAATTTTAGAAATAGAGAATTCGTAACTTTCCGACTTGTGCTTAGATGGAATAAATTTATTTGTAAATGCTTTAACCTGATTAATTCACGCGATTCGTCGCGAGAGTGCTTAGCTTGTTCAATGTCAGTGAGTTAGTGAAGAAATCAGCTGTCAACGTATCGCAATTCGTTGACAGCTGATTTCGAAAAACGTCGCTGATTTGAGCGGAGATAAGTGCTCGTAGCAGATTGCTGGCGAATTATTCAGTGTATTGCCCGAATGACAAACAAACAGCCGTCCCGACCCCTTCACACGTGTGAAATCAGGCTCTCCAGGGGATCAATAAATTATCAGACGGCAAGCCCGCGAGGTATCGTTTCCGGTTCGGCCACCCTTCGCGGTGAGCGGCGGAGACCGAACGCCGCTGTTGGAAGTCAAGCACTAATATACCGAACATCATGGAGTTTTCGAAATTTCGTTCGGAAATTCTTGGCTGACAAATTCGAAGCTATCCAAAAATTGTACTGCTTGTTGATCAATCCCGATTCACAGTGGTATATATCGGGAGTTGAGAACTTATCAATCGCATTTACGCTTATATAGAGAGCTAGATCGTGTAGGGTTGCTTGCCGAAGAGCCCTTTGGGAGCGGCTCTACAGGCAAGAATCTACCCTCCATTTACGAACACGGAATCGACCGACAATGAAAATACGACTTCTAACTTCACTCATAAGAAACGCGCTAAAACGTCCGTTTTACGTGTTCTATCAGCAACGGTTGACAGCGGCGGCGCGGACAACCTGGAAGTTGCCCAAGCACATCGGGATTATCCTGGACGGAAACCGCCGGTACGCGCGTGATCAAGGATTATCGCGTATCATCGACGGGCACGCGCTTGGAGCGAACAAGACGACAGAAGTTCTGGATTGGTGTTTCGAGTTAAATATTCCCGTCGTTACGATTTGGATCTTCTCGTTGGATAACTTCAATCGAGCGCAAGATGAGGTGGACGAAATTTTTTCGCTTATTGAGGAGCAGACCAGAAACCATCTTGAAACGGGAACTATTCACAAGAAAAAGGCGCGTGTTAAGTATATCGGTAAGATTGAACTATTGCCGGAGAGCTTACGCAAAGCGATCGAGGAAATGGAAAGATCCACCGCACACTATGACCAACTTTTCCTGAACATCGCCATTGCATACGGAGGCCGCGAGGAAATAACCGATGCGTGCCGTCAATATCTTTCTGATGGTATCGCGAAGGGAACCTCGACTGATGAGTTACTGAAGAACCTGAACCCGGATAGTATCAATTCGTATTTGTACACCTCGGGGCAGCCCGATCCTGACCTGATTATTCGTACCAGCGGCGAGGTCCGACTCTCCGGATTTTTGCTGTGGCAGAGTGCGTATTCAGAATTTTACTTTTGCGACATCTTTTGGCCGGCGTTTCGGAAAATCGATTTCCTGCGTGCGATTCGGGAGTATAACATTCGGCAGCGTCGGTACGGGCGCTAATCTAATGTAGACCGCGAGCAGTTTATTCTTCGAGTATTTGCGACAAACTCGTTTCCATATCTCGGTTGTTTTTCATATATACTGCAAGCAGTACAATTTTTGGAGGACTTTCAATTTATCAGCTAACGGATACCGAACAGTATTTCGAAAACCTGAAGATATTTGGTATAAATAGAATTTACTTGCGTCATGTCCGATGCGCAGTAATTAGCGAGACACTGAAGTAAGATCTTCGTAAAACCTATATAAAAGTAGGAAAAAAACTGATCAATGCTTTTAATCGCAGGTTTTTAAGAGTAGAATTTCGGTTCGTATGGACGGACTCAAGCCGATGCTGAAAGCAAAAATTACGTAAGAATAATCCAAGAATTCCCGAACGATATTTCGTCCCCTATATAGGGACCAACGCGATTCAGCATAACGAAGGCCTAGATTGATGGCATTAAAAGTTTTCAAAAAATTTAAGAACCTGCTTTCGAATGATATCGGAATCGATTTAGGGACTGCTAACAGCCTGGTTTATGTACGCGGACAAGGAATTGTGCTAAGTGAGCCTTCGGTGGTCGCGATTCATACGGGTACCAAAAAGGTTCTCGCTGTTGGTATTGAGGCGAAGAACATGCTGGGACGCACGCCCGGAACTATCGAAGCAATCCGGCCGCTTAGAGAGGGAGTTATTGCGGATCTTGAAATTGCTGAAGAGATGATTCGCTATTTTATCCAGAAAGTGCATAATCGGAGGAAGATCTTTCAACCTAGAATCTTAGTTGCAGTCCCGTCCGGAATCACGGAAGTTGAGACTCGGGCAGTAAAGGATAGCGCCGACCGCGCCGGTGCCCGTGAGGTTATGCTGATCTCGGAGCCGATGGCTGCGGCGATAGGCGCCGGTCTGCCGGTTGACCAGCCTTCAGGTAATATGATTGTCGATATCGGTGGTGGTACCACCGAAGTCGCGGTGATTTCTTTACGTGGCATCGTGGAGTGGCGCAGTATCCGTACGGGTGGCGACAGCATGGACGCAGCAATCGAACGCTACGTGAAACGCTCGTACAGTTTATTGATCGGCCCGAGAACATCCGAGAACATCAAGATCAATATCGGTAGTTCCTATCCGCTACAGGAAGAATTGACGATGGAAGTGAAGGGACGAGATATGAACACTGGCGTGCCTAAAACGATCGTTGTCACCTCAGAAGAAATAAGGGATGCGGTGAATGAGCCCGTCACTAATATCGTAGAAACTGTTCGGAATACCCTCGAACGGTGTCCACCTGAGCTTTCGGGAGACTTGATAGATCACGGTGTAGTTTTGGCAGGAGGCGGCGCGCTGCTTCGCGGGATCGACTTGACGATTGCCGAGGAGACGAATTTACGTGTCACTATCGCTGAGGAGCCGTTGTACTGTGTCGCGAACGGGACAGGTATTGCATTGGAAGGATTGGATGTCATCGAGCTGGGATAATGCTTGAGCGAAAATCCTTCGTGAGTCTGGTCGCAGATCTTCCACCGGGTTATCGACACCGATGGTTCACGCGCAGAGAACTCACCGTAGCCTTCCATGGCAGGCAAGCGCGCGGGCATGACGGGTTTTCATTCAAGAATCGGGAGAGCCCGCCCCCGAAACGTCTTCTTCGCTTAATTTTAACCTGTTCAGCCGTCAAGTTAACCGTGCTATTCATTTCTCCCCCGGTCCCGCCTTGTCGTTTTATCCCGTCAGTAGTGTTTCTCCTCTGAAACTTAAAGGATTTTGAGGCTGTTTGTCTCGTTCGATTTCGGCTCGATTGGGCGGCTTTTGGAGTTCAAGCTTTAGCGCTATTTGTTGATTGGCAGAGGCAATCCCGCATGCGGGATTGAACTCCAAAATACCGCCGAACCCAAGTTTCCTTTTGCTTCAATTCTGCTGTACAGCAGAAAGCGCGTCGGTCGACGCTCCCTTGAAATTTGAGTAATTTGACTGAAATTTTCACCATGAAGGACATTAAGAGCATGAAGTAAAGACTTTATATATTTTTCTCTTCATGCTCTTCATTTGCTTCATGGTTGAAAAGCATTGTTCGGTCGGCAGATTGTTCCCTTGAAACTTGGTCATTTTGACACACTAAAGTGTGAACTCCAACGGGTGCTACTTGCATACCAAAAGATTAGTGTTGCTAAGATCCCCGTTGGAGTTCACGCTTCAGCGTGCCTTAACCTGAGTTTCGTCACGTATTAACCGGGCCGGTACGGGCCCGGACGGTTGCTCCCTTGAAACTTGGCGGAAATCTTCGATATTGTGAGCCCGTTTTGTATTGTAAAGTGATGGGTTAAAAAGGACCCCACTGGTGGGCTCTTATGTAAGGTTAGCACGATACCCCTCGTCATTTTGATTCGAACGAAACCGACCAAGCAGTAGACAGGAACTGTCGATGGCAAAAGAAGTAAAACTTACCCCGATGATGGCGCAGTACCGAAAGGTGAAGTCCGAGGTATCTGCGGACACGCTGTTGATGTTCAGGATGGGCGACTTCTACGAACTTTTCTTCGATGACGCTGCCAGGGGCAGTGAGTTGATGGATATCGCTTTAACTAAGCGCGCCGGGGTCTCGATGGCCGGAATCCCGTACCACGCACTGCAGAACTATCTTCCGAAACTATTGGCGGCCGGGGCCAAGGTCGCAATCGCCGAACAAGTCGAGGACCCGAAGTTCGCAAAAGGGATCGTTCGCCGTGAGATAACCCAGATCATTACACCCGGCACCATCATTGATGGGAATGTTTTAGCGTCCGACAAAAGTAATATTCTTCTCAGTATCGCGACTGAGAGGTCCGGACGATTCGGTTTGGCCAGCCTCGACGTGAGTACCGGTGATTTTCGCCTCACGGAGATCGATACGACGGAATTATTAGACGCAGAGATTCACCGGTTAAAACCCGCTGAATGCGTGATCTGTGATTCTCTGTACAGCGAGTGGAAGGATACCCTTTGTCCGGAACTGTCCAGGAATATAAACTGGTCGCCGGTAGAAGATTGGACTTTCGATCACTCCGTAGCACAAGATCTCCTGCACAGTCATTTCGATGTTGGGTCCCTTGATGGTTTCGGATGTCGCGGCTATAAAGCGGCCATTCAGGCTGCCGGCGCGATTCTTTACTACGTACAGAATAATCTGCGTCGGCGCGCCGATCATATTATTACGATCAAACCTTATGCCTCGCAGGATTACCTAACCATTGACCGTATTTCGCAGCGCAACCTAGAGCTTATCGAACCGTTATTTTCCGACGCCCGAGATTCAACGTTACTATCAGTCCTCAATAAAACGCTTACCCCGATGGGGAGCAGGACGTTGCGCGAGTGGATACAGCGGCCGTTATTGGATACCCGGAAAATCGACGCTCGCCTGGATGCCGTTGGCGTGTACGTTGAGGATCAGTTACTACTAACCGAGTTACGCGAGGTTTTGCGGGCAGTTAAAGACCTCGAGCGTACGATCTCAAGATTAACTGTCGGTTCCGCGAACGGCCGTGACTTGTTAGTGTTGAATCAGGCGCTTGAGGCTGTCCCGGGGATCAAGGCGATCCTCTCAGTAACTGACAAGTCCGCGGTCTTAAACACGCTGAATACCGAGATCCTTGAGCTTCCGGAGGTTACGAAGTTAATCGGTAATTCGATTATTGATTCGCCGCCGCTCACTGTCAAGGAGGGCGGAATAATCAGCGAGGGATACAATGATTATCTCGATGACTTACGCAGCGCGTCAAGGGAAGGGAAAAAGTGGATCGCCGAACTTCAGAAAGAAGAGCAGGAGAAGACCGGGATCAGGTCGCTGAAGGTCAGGTACAACAAGGTTTTCGGCTATTACATAGAGATCAGTAAAACGAATTTAGATCTGGTCCCGCCCAATTACACGCGGAAGCAGACGTTGGTTAACGCGGAGCGATTTATCACGCCGGAGTTGAAAGAGATAGAGGATAAGATTATCGGCGCAGAGGATAAGGCGAAGGCGCTGGAATATGAGCTTTTTCAAGAGGTCAGAAGCCGCGTCGTCTCAGAGGCGGCGGCGATCCAGTCGAATTCACGGTTGATAGGGGAGTTGGATTCTTTGGCTTCGATGGCGTATGTGGCGGTGAGTAACAGTTATAAGCGACCGAAGTTAACAGAAGAAATTATATTGGACATTAATGGCGGCCGTCATCCAGTGATAGACAATTTGATGACCGAGGAAGTATTCGTCCCGAACGATACTTATATGAATCAATCCGGCGATCAAATCCTGATTATAACCGGCCCGAATATGGCTGGAAAATCGACCTATATACGTCAGGTTGCGCTCTTGACCATTATGGCGCAGATGGGAAGCTATATTCCTGCCGAATCAGCAGTAGTCGGGATCGCCGACCGAATTTTCACACGAATCGGTGCCGCAGATGATCTGTCGAGAGGGCAGAGTACATTTATGGTCGAAATGCTGGAAACGGCGAATATCCTGAATAACGCGACCCCGAAGAGTCTAATCATATTGGATGAGATCGGTCGCGGGACAAGTACGTTTGACGGGTTAAGCATTGCATGGGCTGTAGCTGAATTTATCCACAACAACCCGAAGCTCCGATCCCGGACGTTATTTGCCACGCACTATCATGAACTTACCGAACTCTCGTCAACGATGCCGGGCATAAAAAACTATAATATCGCGGTCAAGGAATCTGGTGACAAAATCCGGTTTTTGCGTACGATTGTTCCAGGACCAGCAGACCAAAGCTATGGAATCCATGTTGCGCGTCTCGCAGGAGTCCCGAAGTCGGTGCTTTCACGGGCGTCTGAAATATTGGAGAATTTGGAAGGCGATGCGATCGATGAGGTGAGTAGTCAGCCGAAATTAGCAAAGTCAAAGAAGAAAAGCAGAAATAGCGTGGATCATCCGACGTTGTTTGATGATTAATACGATCGACTTTTAGCTCGAATCACACGCGACTCTAGAAAATCTATTTCGAGAGAGTCTATAGATTAAAGTTTCGAGACGACGCATTGAATTGTCGTTGATGTGTGAGTATAATAGCGTAGAGTATAACCTGAAAAGTCTAATAAGGCTACGTTACTGGAGATGCCCAGACGTAGTCTTTTGCGTCTCGGAAGTTGCCGACCGTCGGCGTATCAGATTCGGGTGCTCGCGGTGTTTTTGATCATCGCGTTGGGAAAAGCAATGCAAGTCGGCATAACCCATCAAGATAGTTTAATAAGGAAGCAAATCATGATAAAGAAGATTTCTCGAATAGTCAGTATCGCATCGTTTGTAACATTCTTAACCTTCAATTTGTCTGCCGGTACGTCGCTTTTTGATACGAGTGACGAAGGGCTCGGCGGCTGGAAAGGATTCGGGACTGGATACGCCGACGGAAACGCTGACGCCGTGTCTAAGGAAATACAAATAGACGTAATTTGGTCTAACGCCTCCTGGGGTGTCGGACTTATGTACGTTCTTAATGGCCCCATAGACGGTAGCAAACTTCAGAGTATCCGTCTGGATGTGCGCACGGTAGAGGGGTCAAATACCCGGGTATTTGCAGGTATTGCCACCAAAGGGGAGGCCAATCTCACCCAGAATGCTCGGCTCGCCGAAAAAGTGAACGATCAGTGGAGAACGGTGGAGTTTCCAATTTCTGAGATGCGTATTGACCGGCCGGAGAAGAACTCGCCAGTTTTTGGGCCTTCCGACTGGAAGAAAATTCAGATCGTCAAGATTCTGTTTAAGAAACCGAAAGAGGTAACGGCTAACGAAGAAATCATTCGTGTTCGCAATCCGGAATTAATCTTCGCTGAGTAATTCAAGCACCCGCGTATTGGAACACGACACGTAGGCGCGGCGGACACCATAAACGAAAAAAACCGCACAAAACGGAGAGTTTTGTGCGGTTTTTGTTTTAAATATGAGTGCTTGATTCCGGGCAATCGTCGAATTCTTATCTTGCATCCGGAAATCCGGATCCAGTATAACGGAGTTTTGTAGATTTCAGGCTAGTCCTGTTCTTCCTTTAACAGTGCCGCTATTGCCTGTAGTAAATAGTATTCCTTCACCGGGGTCGGGACTACCATGTTCGGGCCCAGATCTATGTCCGCCGGGGTGTTTTCTTCTGCATTCGGAGTTGTCAGAAATATTTTTGGGATACGTGTTATATCGGCGTTGCCGGCAATTTCCTTGTAGATATTGGCAATTTGATCTGCCGGCAAGTTAGTGGCCATTATAATCAAGTCATAGCTGATTGAGCCATTTCCGCATTCCCTGAATTTCTGTAGTGCGCCGTCATCGTCCGTAGCCCGATCACATACAAATCCGAATCCGCTGAGTTGGTTCGTGTAAACGTCCTGGATCGCAAGATTCCTTTCGACGACCAGGGCGCGGTATCCCTCATAATTCGGAAGTTCGCTGTCAACTTTTCCGAGATCCGATTCTTTCTTGAATTTCGCCGTGAACCAAAACGTCGCTCCATTCTGGTTATCCAGATCAACGCCGATCTCGCCACCCATCATTGTGACTAGCCGTTTATTGATCGCCAAACTAAGCCCGATACCCCCGTAACTTCGAGTAGACGACTCATCCAGCTGCGAAAATGGACGGAACAACTTCTCGGCGTCCTCTTTGTTAACACCAATCCCTGTATCCGAAATCTTGACCCGAATCGTTACGTCCTCATCGGCCTCTGACTCAAGGCTGGCGATGACAACTATCTGACCATCGTTAGAGAACTTTATCGCGTTATTGATGAAGTTGGAAAGAACCTGCCGAAATCTAATCGGGTCGCCCTTGAAGAAGCGCGGGACATTCGGCATTACCCATGTGGCAAGTTGGAGACCTTTCCGGTGGGCTTCCATATTGACCAGGTCAACTGTAGACTCGACACACGCAGTGGCTCCGAACGTAATACAGTCGAATACCACGGAACCTGATTCAATACGCGAGTACTCGAGTATCTGGTTGATTACGTTCAAGAGATTCTTGCTTGAGTTTATGATCACATCTATATACTGGCTTTGCTGCTGATCCTCTACCATCTCCTTCAGTAGATCCGCCATCCCGATTACTCCGTTCAACGGCGTGCGAATCTCATGGCTCATATTCGACAGGAAATTACTCTTCGCGCTATCGGCTGACTCGGCGAGTTCTTTGGCGTCACGTAAATTGTGTTCAATTTTCTCGCGGTCGACGATTTCGTTCTCCAGCCTCTTGTTGGTGGACTTCAGCTCCGCGGTCCGCTGCTCAACCCGCTCCTCAAGTTCACCATATGCCCGTTGCAACGCCTTCTCTGCATTGTACTTCGATCCGAACGAGTACGCGAATTGGGTGATCTCCTGGGGGTGGAATGGTTTTTCGATAAAAAGAAGCTTGTCGGGCGGGGATATCTCCTTGACGATTTTATTCGCGTCGATGTCGAGATTGCCGGTTACGATTATAATGTTTATATTCGGATCCAATTGGCGTATTTGTTTCGCCGCCCAAATGCCCCCCTTTCCCGGCGGCATCGTAATATCTATGAACGCAACCGCGAACGGATTCCCATTCTCAACTTCCAGTCGCACACTTTCGACTGCTTCCTCGCCGCTCGAGCATGCCGTCACCTCTATATTCCCGAAACCCGCGGAGCTAAGATCCGTCGTATCTGTGCTCGGTTGCGGTGATTTCCGGACTTCTGACGCAACTGCCTCAAACGTATCCACAAAGACACTACGGATCATCTCGTCGTCGTCTGCTACCAAAATTCGAAGACTATTTACACTGTTCTCGTCGTTCACTGCTGTTTTCCTCTTTTCCTCATATTTCGTAATCGTAATCCCTCACAAAATTGATGCTAGCCTACTTTATGCATAAACTTTCTATTGCGAATACGTATCGTATTTCATATAAACGAGTTACAGAGAACACCGGAGCTCAAAATATTTCAATATTTTTTCGTCCCGGCAACCTCAATAACTCTTTGATCTAAAGCAAGCTACGCATTCTCATGACGAAATTTGTGCATAATGCAGGCTAGCCCTTCTGACGATACAGTGACAGATCGATCGCACCGGCCATCGCCGCAGTATCCAAGTCTTGGCATAGGGCGTTCCGGATCAATTCGATATGGGTTTCCGGAGCGTCGAGCAATTGGTTGTAGTTCAGGATTAATAGATTCGCGTTAGGGTGATTATTCAACAGCCGAATGGTTTCGGCAAGATGCTGCTCGTAAATCGGCCGTATTTCGTCGTCCAAACAGGTTGCGTGGCCGCCACGGCGCTCGATCATAATGCGTTGTGAGGTCAGAATCTCGTCCATATTACGGTGCATGAAAATCACATTAAACGCACCGTCATGCGGTATGTGCACCAATCGTTTCGAGACGATTTTTACAGCTCGTCCCGGGATTTGTGTCAGCCAATGGTTTTCGATGTGGAGCTGCTTAATCCTCTCCGACTCATAAAACCCGCGGGGGTTGTCCTCATCCGGCGTTCGTATGCCATCAGTTACGGGCGCGATACCCCCGGCAGCAAGCATCTGCATCATTAGCGATGTCCCGGACCGTGGAAGTCCAGTTACGATTGTAGTCATAGGCTAAAGTTTAAGGGTTCGCTGTTCAAGGTTTATGGTTCATGGTTTCAGGGAGTTTTTATCCCGGCTTCGCTCGGGTGTATTTTAGTTGGAAACTTGGGTTAAGACACGCTAAAGCGTGAACTCCAACGGGGATCTTAGCAACACTAATCTTTTGGTATGCGAGTAGCGCCCGTTGGAGTTCACACTTTAGTGTGTCAACATGACCAAGTTTCGTAGGAGCCCACCAGTGGGTTTCCTTTTTAACCCACATTTTACAATGCGAAACGGGCTCTCAATGTCGAAGATTTCCGCCAATTTTCAAGGGAGCAACCGTCCGACCCCGTTTCGCAGCCTCGGTTAATATTTAACGAAACTTTTTTATGGTAATCATTTGGAAGAATTCCGGAATATTCCAATCGTCAATCCAGCAGCCGATCCCGCGACTGCGGGAGAGACGGGCTCCTCGTTTTTAAGGAGGAATAACGTGCCAAATCGGCAATCGAAAATCGAAAATCCACAAAGGCTCAAGGGTTCAAGGGGGCAAGGCGGAGTTTCGTTAACTTTGGAATGCCGACTCCCTGAAACCCAATCACTTTTGAAACGTTTCCGGTAGCCAGGTAACCATCTCCGGGATAAAAAGAACCATAAGTAACGCGATCAATTGAATAATGATAAATGGTATTATACCCCGATAAATATGTCGAGTCTCAATAGTTTTCGGTGCGACTCCCTTCAGATAAAAAAGCGCGAATCCGAAAGGTGGCGTTAAAAATGATGTTTGAAGATTCATCGCGAGCAGAATCCCCAGCCACAACGGATCAACACCCATACTGATCAAAATGGGTGATACAACCGGAACAATAATAAATATGATCTCGATGAAATCAATAAAAAAGCCGACGATAAATACGATAAGCATAACAATCAGAAGAAAGCGCCTTGGGCCTAAATCGAGTTTTAAAATTATATCTGCGAGATAAACATCCCCTCCCATTCCACGGAAGACCAAGCCCAGGGCGGTGGCGCCGATCAGAATAAGAAATACCATACAAGTCAAGTGCGTCGTTTCGGACATCACTCCGGTCAACGTCCGATAACTCATTTTTCCCCGGATTACGGTAAGAACTGACGCGCCCATCGCACCGACCGCGGCGGCCTCAGTCGGGGAAGCGATCCCGGCAAAGATCGAACCAAGTACTGCGATCATCAGTAAGAGAGGAGGGACGAATGCATGAGTGACCCGTTTTACGGCGGCCATACCGCGGAATTGTTCCAATTCGGTTTCGGGCATTGCAGGTGCCGCGGATGGTTTGACGACTGCCAGGACAACGATCCAGCCGATGTAGAGCGTTACCAGCAAGCACCCTGGTATAACAGCGGCAAGGAACATATCTCCGACTGGCACGTTCAGGATGCTTCCCAAAAGGATTAATACTATGCTTGGTGGGATAATCTGTCCTAAGGTTCCGGAGGCCGCTATCGTGCCTGTCGCGACCTCCGGGCTGTAACCTCTCTTAAGCATTGTCGGAAGGCTCAGCAGCCCCATCGTGACGACTGTTGCACCAACGATTCCAGTCGACGCCGCTAATAAGCTTCCGACTGCGATAATCGATATTGCAAGGCCACCACGCAGGCGCCCAAATAAAAGTGCCATTGTTTCCAGCAATTCAACAGCCAACCCGGATTTCTCGAGCATGACGCCCATGTAAATAAACAACGGCACTGCGATCAGTACCGTGTTAGTCATTATCCCCCAGATTCTAAGCGGCAGTAGATTGAGAAAATCAACGCCGACAGTTAGGATTCCGAAGAAGAGAGCGACCCCGCCAAGGGTGAATGCTATCGGAAATCCGAGGAGGATCAGGGTAAATAAGGTAATAAATAACAACAGCGGCATACTCAGTTTTCGCCTGGCTTAGATGTTCCGCTGTGAAGGGCGCTGCCCGCAAGCGTCAGGATTGATTCAAAAGCAAGCGCGATGCCCTGAATTAGGATCAGTAGGAAGCCCGTGGGGATTATCGCTTTCAACAGGTATCGTGCCGGGAGGCCGCCGGGGTCCGGCGAAGTCTCTCTGATCATGATTGAGTTTAGGACGAAATCTTTGGACGTCCAGATTATCAGGATAGAGAAGGGCAGGAGAAAGAGTATTGTACCGAGTAGATTTACCCAGGCCTTTCGGCGAGGAGACAATCCGGCATAAATAATGTCGACCCGTACGTGCTTGTCGTGTTTCAACGTGTACGCGGCGGCACCGATAAATATGATTGAAAATATATGCCATTCCAGCTCTTGTACGCCGACCAGGCTACGCCCAAAAATATATCGCATCACAACGTCGAAACATACGACCACAACGAGAAGTGACGTCAACCAGGATGTAAGACTCCCGATTACTTGATTGAGCTTGTTGCTGTACCGAATGTAATGCTGTAGAAATTTCAAATTAATCCGTTTGGTAACGATTCTATTATGCCGGCAGAAATTTATGTTGCGTGATGCGTGTTGTGTGATGCGTGTTGCGTGATGCGTGTTGCGTATTGCGTGATGCGTGATGCGTGTTGTGTGCGGGCTGGATATCGTATTGTTTTCGTCGAATTTGTCAATAATTTAATGATGATTAGCTGCATTTAGTAATAGCACTGCTTGCAAAAGTCTATTTGAACCATCTTATAGCGGAAAACGTATAAGCGGGAGATTCTCGTTGAAATCGGGGAATACTAGCCTGATCTAGGCATGAATTTCTACTGCGAAATCGTATATCGTCTGATCTTAAAGACTTTCAAAGAACCTAAGACTTCGAAATAGTTCACTATTCCGTCAGCCTTAGAACCCCCGCAATTCATTAACCTCAAGAGTTCTACGACTTCTCGCAACAAAATTTGTGCATAATGCAGGCTAGCTGTTTAACGACGAAAACCGACTACATCTTTCCAACCCGCGACCGTCCACCCACGTGTACGGTCTAAACTATCTCCGCCCAGGATATCGATGGCCACACCGTTCGCATTATTGAATTTTAAACTAAGCGATTCTCCGAATCTTGACGGGCGATTGTATACCGATTTCGAAAAAGTTATCAGTACGGACAAGGTCACAGAGATTTTGGATTGCATTGCGGAGATCGAGTCGTGGACAGCGGCGGGATATCATGCGGTTGGATATCTCACCTATGAAGCGGCGCCGGCCTTCGATACAGCGTTAGCCACCAATGCCCCGACTCCAGGGCAATCCTTACTGTGGTTCGGAATCTGCAGAGAACCCCGTATTTTGGAAGAGGACGAAAATGGCGAGGTTCGGTTTTATGACGATCAATTCTCATTCGATTTCAGGCGGTACCGACGTCGCGATGGCGGCCAGAAAGGCTCCATCAGGGGTATGGGCTCGGGCTATCAGATCTCAGAGGCTCTGCCGCTGATTTCCAAGAAGCAATATACCAGTGCATTTACCGAGATCATGGACCGCATTTCAAACGGCGAAACGTATCAGATTAATTTTACTTTTCCCTTGGAATCGCATTTTTCAGGGGAAGTCTTTGGATTCTATCAAGACTTGCGGAGCGCGCAGTCCGCGAACTACAGTGCATGGATTCATACGGGCGAAGATGATGTACTTTCGGTATCCCCGGAACTTTTCTTTGAAATCTGCGGAGACACAATAAGAACACGTCCAATGAAAGGGACCAGGCCAAGGGGTAGAAACGTGGAAGAAGATGAAAAAATCTGTCGCGAACTGATGGCTAGTCCCAAGGACAATTCCGAGAACGTAATGATCGTGGATCTGTTGAGAAATGACTTCGGGCGTATCGCTCAGACCGGCACTGTCCACGTAACGTCGTTATTTAACGCGGAACTGTATCCGACCGTAATACAGATGACATCGGAAGTACAGGCACGTCTGCAGGCGAATATTTCGATCATTGACGTTTTTAAGGCTCTGTTTCCACCCGGCTCGGTCACCGGTGCACCTAAGGTCAAAACTATGGAAATTATAGCGGCGTGTGAGAAGGTTCCCCGCGGCGTCTATTGCGGCGCGGTCGGTTTTCTTTTACCAGGGGGCGGTGCGTCGTTCAACGTCCCGATCCGAACGCTGACGATTGACGCTGCAGGTTGTACCAAATACCATGTCGGCAGTGGGTTGGTTGCGGACTCAAGTGGAGAAGAGGAATATGACGAGTGTCTATTGAAAGCGGGGTTATTTGCCCACCTTCAATATCGGAAATTGCAGCTGATTGAGACAATGTTATTCGAACCGGCGACAGGAATCGCGCTTCTGGATCGACATATAACGCGGTTGACAACTTCCGCGAGATACTTTGGCTTCACGTGCGATTCAAGCGCGATGAGGAAAGGGTTGTCGGTAAAATCCACCCAGTGGCGAACGCCACAGAAGATTCGCTTGCTGCTGTCTCGTAACGGTTCCTGTGTAATTGAAGCGTCTGAGTTCAAGCAGAAGAAAAACACGATTAGTAAGGTCCGTCTTGCTATGTCTCCGGTCAATAGTCGAGACCCGTTCTTATATCACAAGACGACGAATCGAAAAGCATACGACGAATCAAGTACGAATCTGGGCGGGGTCGATGATATAATCTTTTACAACGATTGCGGTGAGATTACCGAAAGCAGCATCGCGAATATCATGATCGAGCAGAACGGCGACTGGATAACGCCGCCGATTCAATGCGGTTTACTGCCCGGAACCATGCGGGCGGAATTATTAGCGGCCGGGTCGATAAAAGAGGGAATCATTACGATAGAGAGTCTCTATCAGGCAACCCGCGTGCGTTTGATGAACTCAGTGCGTGGGCAATACGATGTTCAACTCGAGGCGCATCCGGCTAGTGTATCGTGTACGTAATTCGTTGTATTATGATTGTGCCTAATTTGAATGCAGCGATTGAGGAACGGACATACCTGTAGGTCTGTCCTTCCTAAGTCGCCGTGAACCTGCGCCAAAAGAGGCATAACCTGAGGCGACGAAATGCCTCTCGTCATAACACAATGAATTACGCACACGACACACTACTCCAAATTTCGAAGGCGCGGGCGTTTGAGGTTGTCCGAGCAGATCATACGGATCGTGTTCATTGGCAGATCGAATTTTTCTGCCACATATTTGTAGCTTTTCTTTGAAACGTTTTTCATGTGAAAGATCTTCTCGCGAAGTTCTGGCGGGTGCGCGAGTACAGCTTTCTTGATCGACTCTTGCTGGGATTTCTTATTACTGTCAGAACTGCTTGCCGGGCTGGAACCGCCACTGCTTTCCAGTTCGACGTAGTACTTACATATTTTCTTGACATCATCTTTTGGAATTTCGTACTCCTCTGACAATGCAGCGTAGCTTTTTTTGAGATCTACCCGCGTTGCATACAGTTTGTCGCAGATTTTCTTGGAATACGTGTCTAGAATTAAGTTTTCGCTCTTCCCATTAGTTTTTGCAGCTGCTTTCTGCCGGGCACTTTTCGTGTCTTTAGTCTTAGCTTTAGTCGCCGACGGTTCCGGTTTTTCCGTAGGTGCCGGACTCTTACGCGGCCGTCCGCGCTTACGTTTCGGAGCAAGATCTTTCTCTTCGAATTGTTGAAGACTGACCTCCGCTATCAACGGTGCATTTGTGATATCAGGTACTTTCCCGGGGCCAAGGAGGTCGCAGTCGATTAAGGGGTGATGAACCATGTGGACGTCAATCAACTCAATTTCCGTGGACGCGACAACCTTTGCGACTCGGCCGATCACGGCAGAAAATTGTTTACTATCCATCGTCCGTAGTACGCCTTTAGTGACGGTAAAACGAAACGATAGGTCCTGGTCCTCGTACATGAAGCTCAGCATGTTATCGCGACAGTAAACGAACTTCATGTCAATCGTAAGGTAAATATAACCATTCTCAACTTCGACGTCCCGTGCGTAGAATGATCGGTCTTCGATGGAGACGTTCCGAATTGGAAAATTTTGAATGATCGGAAGCCAAAAATAATATGCCTTATGCTGCTTTACTTTATGGAGAATATCATTTGTTACGTATAAAAGGTTAGCCATTTCTAAGATCCTGTCCGAAGTTTAGATTGTTTCTTATCGGGTCGCGGCAGTTAAGAAGTGTTTTCTCTCACCAGTGAACTGTGGCTACGATAAAGTCGGGCCGTTTCCGGCGTCATGCGACACTGGCGGGGCCCAATTTATTTTAGAACCTAACCAGTAGCGAGTACAGTGCTAATCTAAAATGACGATTGCACATTGCAAGTTTAAAAGATGTGATGACGACAATTAGGAATTGATTCGAGAAAATACTTGCCGTAATTCGACCGTACGATGCGTCGATCCAGAACAACTATAATTCCTTTATCCGTTCGGCTTCGTATCAGCCGGCCGAAACCCTGGCGGAATTTTAATACTGCTTCAGGCAAGAAGTAATCCTGAAAGGAATTTCCGCCGTCGCTCTCGATTTTTGCCTTCCGAGCTGCGATCAGCGGATGCGACGGCACCGCGAAAGGGAGTTTTACGATAATGACGTTACTCAAGGATTCCCCCGGAACGTCGACGCCCATCCAGAAACTGTCTGTTCCAAAGATTACGGAATTTTTGTCCTCTCGAAAGATGTCCAGCATTTTACTGCGTCGAAGATCTTTCCCCTGCGTGAGTAGGGTAATGCTGTTTGTACGAAAAAAATCGTCGAGAAGATCTGCGACGTGATACATCATTCTGTAGCTCGTGAAGAGTACAAACGCTTTACCGCGTGATTGGATGATGAATCGCTTAATTTGCTCGGCCGCCGCGGTATTGAAGTTGTCCGTATCGCTTGGGGCCGGCATTTCGCTGTGTGGAATATATAAATTGACGTTCGTTCTAAAGTCGAAAGGCGAATCAAGAATTAGCGATTCGGCATGATCAGCACCGATTCGTTTCTTGAAATGCGTTAGACTTTCGTTAAACGCCAGTGTCGCGCTGGTAAGGATGACAGATCTGTTATCCGTAAACAAGGCCTCCTTTAAAATAGTATCCACCTCAATAGGGACGATGTTAAACGCGATATTGCGAAAGTTACGGTCGTTACTTTCGAACCAGTAGACGCATCCGGCGAGCGCCATCGAGATAAAGTCACGAATCCTTCCCCGGGCATCTTTGAGCCGTAGTCGTAAGTTCTCAATTTCATTCTTGAAATCCTGACTGTAATTATCATCTTCCGTCAGCAAATTCAGCTCGTCTTCTACGGTGACCCAGGAGTCCTCGAAGTTAAACGGGATTTGGTCCGGCGTCGTGTATTGGATCGGGTTTCTCCCTTGCGTATTAAGCCATTCCGTGAGACGCGACAGGAAACGCTCCGTTTGGTCTCTTGCAGCGGTGGCGGCGGCTCGCGCCCGAAGTGCTCCGGACTTCAGCAACAGCCCATTATTAGTCTTTGGATTGTATAGACGGTTGAATATAAACCGGATGCCGGCGGTAGTTACCCGTACTCCGAGATGCGTCGCCGCTGCGTTTTCGAGACAGTGCGCCTCGTCTATAATTACTGCATCGTAATCCGGAAGCACGCTTTGAGCGTTATCTGTATCACGGCGGAGAGCCAGATCCGTGCATAGCAGTGCATGGTTTGCAACCACGAGATCCGCGCTGAAAAGTCTGCGTCGTGCCTTTAGAAAAAAGCAATCACCAGATGAGCTTTTCTGCTCGTTAATGCAATTGCCGCCTTCGCTGCAAATGACGGACCAAGATTGCTCAGATGGTAGAAATTCCAGATCCGCGCGCGACCCGTCCGTTGTGTCCTCAGCCCAATTCGCGATTCTTTGGATCTCCGGGATTAAATCGTTAGACGGGAGGTATTCCGGTTGATTTGCTATTAGGTTCTCGAGCCGACGCCGGCATAGATAGTTGCCGCGGCCTTTAGCCAACGCTGCCTTAAACGGAACCTCCAGGAGTTTCGCTAATAACGGGATGTCACGATTTATAAGTTGCTCTTGCAGTGCTATAGTATGCGTCGCGATTACGACTGGTTTCCCAGTTCGATGTGCATAATGAATTGCCGGAATTAAATACGCAAAGCTTTTGCCGACTCCTGTCGGCGCTTCTATACAGTTGCATCCGTGATTTATAAGACTGGACGTAATAGTTTCTGCCATCACTTTCTGTTGCGGGCGCTCTTCATACGGTTGACCACCCGCCTCTGGTGCTGCGCGTAATGGTGTATCTGGCCCAAAAAACGATAATACACGCTCCATTATATCGCTTGCAGGGTCACTTTGCGGGATCATGATCATTTTATTGCATCACAGGTTAGATTTATGGCGTTAGACCAATGTCCACTGGTTGCCTTCCGGTTTGCGAAGACGCGTAGTTCGTGTAATTTTTAACTTTCCGTTGCGACTCGGGCTCGATAAATAGCGGTGCAAATGTCTTTCGTGACTAATTTTACTCGGCTAAAAAGTGGACGTGTAGCAGTGTGGTTGGATGGAAATAAGCTGTCCGAGCGACGGTGGGTATACCTCTTTTGTCGCCGATTTATGACTGGGAAAAAATCACAGGTCCGCACGGATGTCGTTCGCCCCGGAGGCTTACAACTGAAGCAGGCGGAGTGAGTAAGATGCTCTAAAGTTCGCATAGATACTGCCCGCGATATCTCCGCATAAGCGTGAGTCTCGGACATTCTGAATCGGGATTTATCAACAAGCAGTACAATTTTTGGTCCGTATGGACTCCGAGAATGCGGAGAGACGACTTTGAATTCATTACTTAAGGGATATCGAACTTTTTTCGAAAACCTGAAGACGTTCGGTAGATTACCACCAATCGCCTTGGGTGAATAGGACACTTTGACAATGAAGAATAAAGTTGTGATTGCCAATTTAACATTGGAGTCGGTGACTTCAAATACGGTACAGATGCAGAGGTGTCTGTCCTTAGCGAAGGAAGCCGCAAAAAGTGATCTCCCCATACTGTTGCAGGGAGAAACAGGAACCGGAAAAACGTTGCTCGCACAGGCGGTTCATAACTCGTCACCGCGGAATCCCGGTAATTTCGTATCGTTCAATGCGTCGGCGATGAGTGATACTTTACTGGAAAGTCAGCTTTTTGGGCACGAGAAAGGCGCCTTCACCGGGGCGACCAATCAAATGCGAGGAAAGTTCGAGATCGCTCATGACGGGACGATTTTCTTCGATGAAATAGCGGATATGAGCTCGTTGGCACAGGCGAAAATACTGCGGGCCGTGGAATATGGCGAATTCGAACGTCTCGGGTCGGAGAATACCAGATACGCTGACGTGCGTATCATCTCGGCTACGAATCAGCCCCTGCGGGAACTGGCCGGGGCCGGTAAGTTTCGAAACGACCTCTATCATCGATTGAACGGGCTTACCCTAGTCATCCCACCATTGCGCAATCGGCAGGAAGATCTACCGACGCTTATTGCTAATGAGGTTAAACTATGCGGAGAACGCGCGGGGAAAACGATAACAAACATCGATCCGGCCGCTTTGAATAGATTGCTGTCCTACTCATGGCCCGGTAATCTCCGTGAATTGCATCGCGTTATCCAGGCTGTGGTATTATTTACAGAGGGGAATATCGTCCTTCCAGAAAATATCTTTCTAGATGACGATCTTTACCAGGACGCAGGGGCTACTGCAGACGGGGTAAACACTGCAGACGCCACCTCGAATTCAGCAGTTGAAGGGAATCGTACCTCAGGATCGAGCACGGATTACACTCTAGAGACAGCTATCCGCCAGCACGTTCAGCGAGTCTATCTTATCATGGGTAGGAACAAAAGGAAAACTGCCAAATTTCTTGGTGTTTCCCGATCGACACTGGATCGTAAGCTTTCCTAGTGTATCGTGTACGTAATTCGTTGTATTATGATTGTGCCTAATTTGGATGCAGGGATGCGGCGACTGAGGAACGGACATACCCGTAGGTCTGTCCTTCCTCAGTCGCCGTGAACCTGCGCCAAATTAGGCATAACCGATTTGCGGCGAGGGTCTTTCGCCGCTCAGTCCCATCGAAAGAATACGACGATGCGTAAGCATCGCCTTATTTCTCTCGATGCACCTGAGGCGACGAAATGCCTCTCGTCATAACACAATGAATTACGTACACGACACACTAGCTATAACAAACGCCTTCGCGTTTTCGTCCGGATTACCCGAGACTCTCCTTACGGACCAAAAACTGTACTGCTTGCAGTATAATTCGCCCTAAAGTTTCCGGTCGAAATGCTATTGTCGATACATCTTTCGGATGTCATCGGAATCACTGAAAATCATTAAGAGCCGATCGATTCCCAGTGCGCAACCCGCTGTTTCCGGCATCCCATCGGTGAGTGCGGACAAAAAACTTTCGTCGATCTCATAGACTTCCCGATTATCACGCGCTCGTTGCTTGCGGCATGCGTCGAATCGGCGTCGCTGCTCGTCGGCATCGATAAGTTCACTGTAAGCATTCGCGATCTCTAAACCACCAATATACAGCTCCCACCGCTCCGCGATTTCCGGGGCGTTTGGTTTAGCCCGAGCCATCGCGCCAAGTTCTATCGGGAAATCAATTAATATCGTCGGACGAGATCGGTCCATTGACGGTTCGACTTTTTCGACGAGCAGTTGCTCAAATCTGCTCTTGGCAATCGCGTTTTGCGGCGTGTAGTGCGTGGTCTCCCGAAATATTTGATCCACTGTTACCTCACACCACGGATTGCTTAACTCGATCGTATGATCTTGATAGCGCACCTCCAATGATCCGTTTAGTTCGTACGCGACAAACTGTATTAATTCCGCTGTCTGGGACATTATATCGCGATAATCAGCGCCTGCAGTGTACCACTCAAGCATCGTGAACTCCGGATGATGTGCCGGTCCGCTTTCCCCGTCACGAAAGCATTGTCCGATTTGATAGATGCGCGGCAATCCGCCTTGAACCAGCCGTTTCATATGAAGCTCGGGCGAGGTTCGTAAGTATTGATTACCCGAAACTACCGCATCAATATGGTCTTCTAAGGCAGGGGTCTCTATTCTTATCGGAGTCGTAACTTCGAGGAATGAGTTTTTCTGGAAGTACTCGCGGACGATCCGAAGCAATTCACTCCGTAAAACGAATGGATTCATTACTTCAGAGCCCCTTACAACAGTTTACTATGCCGAAAGTCATGAAGTTTTCGTCCGGAGAAATATCGTTCGGAAATTGCTTCGTTTGTTGCCTATACTTACACGAGCATGATACGCGGTTGAAGATACTTCCTTCCGAAGCTCATTAGTGTGCCGCAACAAAAATTCCTATACATTTGACGAGATGTATATTGGTGCCTCAGTTGCATTAAAAAGAAAAAAGCGATGCAGAGCATCGTTGTTTCATTTTAATGTTTACTGAGCGCCAAAAGACACTCGCCCCGAAGGGGTTGCACTTATTTCACCGCTGGACGGCGTTAGCGAAAAGGTCCGTACCTACGGGTATGAACGCCTTT
>JAJFLP010000088.1 GCA_021772635.1 Verrucomicrobiota bacterium
TCTGCTCAAATAAACCGATTGGCTTGACTTCACATCTTAGTGAATGAAAATTCACTTTCACCGTGGCGCCTTCTCCAATCGTCTTATTATGAACGAGTTAAGTTCTCTCGCGACGAATCGCGTGAATTAATCAGGCTAGCCGGGGCTATTCTCGCCCGACTGCATCTGGCGTCTCACGGACTTTTCGACAAGGTCTGACGAATTAGATTTCCTTACAGAGCGCCGTACCTTTATTATTAAAGATCGTTTACGATTACGCCCGACAGTTGTGACAATCGACACGCTGTGTGGTTTATCTGAGAGGCACGAACTGCTATAATTGAGCAGGGAAAACTATTTAATTCAGCGATTAAAATCCTTTTGGCCTGTGTA
This sequence comes from Verrucomicrobiota bacterium, assembly GCA_021772635.1. Taxonomy (GTDB): domain Bacteria; phylum Verrucomicrobiota; class Lentisphaeria; order JABSQK01; family JAJFLO01; genus JAJFLP01. The sequence continues at coordinate 373 of JAJFLP010000088.1, forward strand.
TTCAATATACTTAATAACCGGCGACGACGATGCTCGAATTCGTGCGGAAGCGAAGAAGCGGATCGAGCAGCTCAGCAAAACATCAGGGGACCAGTTCGCCCTCGAAGTCCACAAAGAATCCGATGACCTTCTTCCTCAGCAGGTGATCGACGACGTTGTCATTTCCCTCTTGACCCCACCATTTTTAACTCCGCAGAAATTGATCTGGTTGCAGAATATTTCGTTTCTATCAGACGAGGGCGGTGACGCCGCGTTGCAAAAGCGCATACCATTAGCGTTAGCCTTCGCGAAGTTAGCGGAAACGATTGGCACCCACGATTCTGGAGACATCATGTTGATTATCAGCGGCCCAGGTGCGGATCCGAAGAAGCGATTGTACAAGGCATGCAAAGAAAAGGGGAACGTCACATTTCTGACACAACCGAATTTGCGAAAGAAACGTTGGCGGCAGGAAGTCAGTCAATTAATAGACGCGGAAGTTTCCGAGCATGGTATGCAACTTTCACGCGAGTCCAAAGAGTATCTGATCGATGTCGTAGGTGTTGACACAGGAAGAATAAAGAGCGAGGTTGAAAAGTTACACTGCTACGCTGGTAGTCAGGTAACCTTCGAGCAGGTGCGGGAGATTTGCGTGGGTAACCGTGAGGCGAATTACTTTGCGTTATCGAACGCTTTCGGCGAACGAAATATCAATTCGGTATTTAAGACGATCGCGCAATTGGTCGATCGGACGAAGGAATCTGAGTACATGATAATCGGACAAATCAGATTCTTAGCCGGTTTCTTTAACGAAATGCTGCAGGCTAAGTTGCTGATGACGTACCTGAAGATTCGATCTGGAGCAAATTTAACGCAAAGGGTCAAGGCGCTTGGAGCCCAAATTAAGCCGGAACTGAAAGGTGTTTCGATTTTATCAAAACCCGACTGGCAGGTTAAGAATGTTGCGGCCCAGGCATCCCGGTATTCCGGTCCCGAATTGGTACGGGCGATCGGTTTACTGGCGAAAGCCGACAAGAATCTTGTTTCATCAACACTATCATCTCGTATGATCTTAGAGATGCTGGCAATTCAGATTGTCGGAAGTCCCCGAAAAGATCACTGACCTATCGTTAGCTCGTGGCCTTTACTGATCGCGTTAGAGTTTTCGAATTATCGTTCGATATCTCATGCGTGGTAGTTTGAAGTCGTCCAAAAATTGTACTGCTTGCAGTATATCCCAAAAATCGCAGTGTCTTCGAAATCCGCCGGGGAAAATGGAACTTGATCGCTTCGCCGAAATTCAATAAATCGAAGACTTTCAGTCTATTTTTTTTTCTGATAGTCGGTTCGAGCGTATTGAGTCATGAAGGATCACCTTGTGCCACGACAGGGTTGCTCCCGATCAATGAGAATATGAATACCCGGATCGGGCCGCCTCCCGAATTTTTGGCGCAGCGTCAGCGCTCGCATATCGCTACGAATGCAACGATAGAGGTCACCTACACCGGTTTCTCGGCCGAGGGCCAGGCTGCTGTTCAGTATGCTGTTGATATTTGGGCGTCACAGATTGCATCTCCAGTCGCGATAGAGATAATGGCTGTATTCGAACCACTGGTGGGCAATGTGCTGGGACGCGGGGGCTCGAATTTATTGTACCGTGATTTCCCGAACGCGCCGCAGGCAGATACCTTTTACTCTTCAGCCCTCGCCAATAAGCTTGCGGGCGTCGATCTGTACCCCGACCGGCACGATATCAACTTGGTGATCGATAGCGAGCGAAGTTGGTATTTCGGGACCGACGGCAATCCGTCGACGGGAACCTTTGATCTCGTAACAGTTGTTCTCCACGAAATCGGACATGGGTTGGGCTTCGCGGCATCAGTGGATGTTTCTGGATCCACCGGCTCGCTTAGCGTGCCTCCGCATATATTTGACCGTTTCGTTGCCAACGGTTCCGGCACAGCGGTTGTTGACCTTGCGAATCCATCGACTGCCCTTGCTGACGAATTTATCAGCGACGATTTGTTCTTCACAGGAACTGCCGCAATAGCGGCGAACGGCGGGATCGATACACCGAAGTTATATGCACCAGCTCAATTCAATAAGGGCTCCAGTATTTCTCATTGGGATGAGGACACGTATCCGGTCCTTAATCCGAATTCGTTAATGACGCCGCAGCTTGGCATGGCGGAGGCAATTCATAGTCCGGGAAGCCTAACACTCGGAGCGTTTGAGGATATGGGGTGGGGACTTGGGGTCACTGAGGCGACGGCGCAGTTCCATACACGAAACGAGTGGTTCGCGAATGTCCCGTTGAAATTCACGGATTTTTCCGTAGCAGCCGTTTCGTGGGCCTGGGATTTCGACGATGATGGTGGTGTCGATTCTACTGATCAGAATCCGACCTATACGTTCACGACCACAGGAAATCATACCGTGAAATTAACGATCAACGGTAATTCCTCCCTGACACAGACGCAGATGATCGTCGTACTTCCCGAACCCGTAATACCATATACCAACGACTTCAATTCCGACGGTGGCGGTTTTTACTCTAAAGTGTTGCAATTTACGGATAACTCTGGAGATAAGAAGTGGGAGTGGGGCAGCGGAACGTCTGGTACGCTTTCCGGGGTTTTTAAGACTATCGAGGGTGATGGGAATTGGATGACGGGTTTGGCTGACGGACACGGATTTAATACGACTTACACGCTTGAAACACCGCCGTTCAGGTTTACGAATGGATCCGGCGCGTACGTCTTGACTTTTGAGTACCGAGCCGCGACCGGCGCGGATGCCGGGATGAATTTAGAGGTATCTACGGATGGTGGAACGACTTGGTCGTTGTTACCCGATGACGCAGAAAAGGCGTCCGGCTGGTATAACACTGGCACCGTTGGCGGGCTTGACAACCAGCCAGGGTGGACTGGGATGAATACGACGGTTTTTGAGGCTTCCTACGACGTGAGTGAGTTTGTTGGGATCGCTGATATACGATTCCGGCACGTATTCGGCGCGTTGGGTTCATCGAGCGCAGGCGTTCAGATCGACAATTTCGCGATATCCTTTACCCCTGCGGCGGCGGATTTCCAGGTTCTGGATGAATGGGTTGCCAATCGACCGCTCCGGTTTACTGACGCCTCAGTAAAACCGACTTCATGGCGCTGGGATTTCGATAATAATGGCACGGTCGATGCTATCACCCAGAACCCGGTTCACCATTTCAATGCGCCGGGCGTATATACATCGAAGCTAACCATAAACAACGACCCGACCCTCACCTCTATCAGTACTGTAACAATTCTACCCGAACCATTGATCCCATATGCCAATAATTTTGATGACGACGGCGGCGGATTCCTCCCGAGTGTTTTATCAGGGAGCGGCGGAAACTGGGAGAGAGGTACTGGTGTCGGGAAGCCTAATTTCAACGGGGACTTCAGTATAATTGAAGGTACGGCGAGTTGGATGACGAACTTGACGGGGGGGCACGGTTTCAACACCCAGTACGTCCTTGAAACCCCGGCATTTTCACTCGACGGCGGTGCCGGCGACTATTTTATCCAGTTCGATTACCGAGGCGCGGTCGGTACTACGGATGAATCCGGAACGGATCGTGAAGGTATGAACCTTGAATATTCGACCGACGGTGGTGATTCCTGGAACGTTCTGGGGGGAACACAAATCAGCGACCCGAACGCTGAATCCCATTGGTATACCCACGCGATGATACCGGGGTTAGATGATATGGTTCCAGGGGATGATCCCGGCTGGTTTAAGGCGGAATTTACGATATTTAACGCGAAATATAAAATTAACTCTTTTATAGGCGAATCCGACATTCTTTTCCGCTTTAAGTTTGGTGCTACGAATTTCATTATTGACGGCTTCCAGGTCGATAACTTCATGATAACCGGCGCACCCCTGCCGCCAGCTATTTCGGTGCAGGCGGACAAGGTGATCAGCTCAGAGGGGGACGCCGAAACAGTCGCATTTAATGTTCGCCTTAACATCGCAAGCGCAGACACAGTCACAGTTTCTTATGCGATCACCGGCGACGCAGAATTATCTACCGACTACAAAAACGACGTGACCGGAGATTTCAGCGCTGCCACAGGCGGCACGATTACATTTGCGGCCGGTCAGCAGTTGAAAACAGTGAAGTTTCAGGTTGAAAATGATACGGTTTATGAGCCGGATGATGAGACTGTCACGATCACGTTGTCGACTCCGAATATGGCGTCCATCCGATTATCACAGGCAACGCACGTGATAGTAGACGATGACGTGGCGAATCCGCCAGTCGTAACGACCACGGCGTCTGAGTTGGAGTATACGGAAAACGATGGACCTGTCGTAATCGACGATGGCGTTACAGTGGCGGCGGGTGATGTTACAACCTTGACTGGTGCGAGCGTATCGGTATCGGTGAACCACGTTTCGACTGAAGATGTCCTGGAATTTTCGAACACGGCCGAAATAACCGGGAGTTTCAGTTCCGTTACCGGCGAATTGTTGTTGTCTGGGGATGACAGCGCTGCAGGTTACCAGGCGGCATTGAGGACGGTGACTTACAGGAATACGAGCGACAGCCCGAACGTGTCGCCACGGACAATAACCTTTTCTGTATCAGCCGGTTTGGGAACCGGCTCTGATACACGTGAGATTACCATCATCGCGGCGAACGATCTGCCGACAGCCTCGGACAGCGCAATTACGACGATCGAGGACTCCGCGTACTCGTTTACGATTACGGACTTCAATTTCGATGACCCGGACATTGGTGATACCCTAAGCTCAGTCGAGATCACGACTGTGCCTGCCGGTGATGCGCTAAAGCTGAATGATAGTGTGGTTCAGGCGTTGGATATCATTTCCGGGGCCTCGATCGATAGCGGTCAACTGACGTTTCATCCGTCAGACAATGATTACGGATCGCCCTATGCAACGTTTACGTTCCGGGTTTCCGATGGCGTCGCCTTTAGCAGCGCGGTTGCAACGATGACCGTTAATGTGACAGCCGGCAATGATCCGCCTAATAACACGACGGCTCCGAGTATAAGTGGTACACCGCGATTGAACGAAACACTGACTGCTGCAATGGGGGTCTGGAACGATAATACTGATTTAATTCCCGGAATGCTTACGTTCAGTTATCAATGGCAGCGTGCCGATGACGATTCAGGGACGAATACCAGTGATATAGGAGAGGCTAGCGCTGGGAATTACCAGTTGTCAACGGACGATATAGGGAAGGCGCTTCGAGTAAATGTCACTGCAACTGATGACGGCGAGGGGACGCCGTTGAGTAGTGCTACGACAGCGGCCTCTCCCTATGTAACTGTCGAGACGGTAAACGTCGACGTACAATTGTTCCCGGGATGGAATCTCGTCTCCACACCGATTACCTTGATTACTCCACAGATCACGTCGTTCCTTGCCGGAATAGCATTGGATTCGGTTGTCAATACCGGAGCTGTCTGGGTCTGGCAGGGCGATCGATTTGAGGTGGCCTCAAACTTTGAACCTGGTTACGGGTATTGGTTATACAGTAGTGCAACTGAAAATCTTATTTTTACGGGGAATGTTCTTGCTGCTAATCAGCAATCATCGACTCTGTTGCGCGGTTGGAACCTGTTCGGGAGTAAGAATATACAGACCGTTAAGTATCCGGGCGCAGACGCTGTTGGCGGTGCTTGGGGATGGGATAACGAGAATAAGGGATATATCCTCACCGATAGCCTCGAGCCAGGGCGCGGTTTTTGGGTATACTTAAGATCACCGAGTACCGTTACGTTGATGCCGTAATATTTCCTTGCAAGTACGCGGTTAGCCTGCATTATGCACAAATTTCGTCATGAGATTGCGTAGCTTGCTTTAGATCAAAGAGTTATTGAAGTTGCCGGGACGAAAAAATATTGGAATATTTTGAGATCCGGCGTTCTTTGTAACTCGTTTATATGAAATAAGATACGCATTTGCAATAGAAAGTTTATGCATAATGCAGGCTAGGCCGGTGGTACTTAGTTCGAGAAAATAGCCTATTTCAACCTTGAACCCAGAACCTTGAACCCAGAACCGTGAACCTGAGCAATTATTCATATCAAGAGCTCGCCGCGAAAGACAAGGCGTACGTCTGGCATCCGTTCACGCAAATGCGAGACTATTGCGCTTCCGATCCGATAATTATAGAGCGAGCTGAAGGGCTCAAACTAATAGACGTTAACGGGCGGTCGTATTACGACGGTGTGTCCTCAATCTGGTTGAACGTCCACGGGCATCAGGTTGCTGAAATAGACCAGGCTATCCGTGATCAACTATCGAAAGTCGCGCATTCGACGTTGCTCGGCCTCGGTAATGTGCCTTCGATATTACTGGCTGAAAAGCTCGTTGAGCTTACCCCATCCAGTTTGCGTAAAGTTTTCTACTCTGACAGCGGCTCCGAAGCGGTCGAAATTGGCCTTAAGATTGCCTACCAGTATTGGCGATTAAAGGGAGAAAATAAGCGTAAATATTTCGTCAATATGGTAAACGCTTATCACGGTGACACGATCGGATCCACCAGCGTTGGAGGGATGGATTTATTCCACGGGATTTATCGTGACCTTTTGTTCGAAACGTACCAGATTCCGTACCCGAATCCGTATCGTTTTGACGGCTCGACAGCGGAATGCTCCAATTATTGTCGTTCAAAACTGGTAGAATTATTAGAGGACAAACACGATGAAATCGCTGGCCTGATCATCGAACCGCTGGTACAGGGCGCGGCGGGATTAATCATGATGCCGGACGGGTTCTTGACGGATGTCGCGGGACTTTGTCAAAAGTACGGGATCTTACTGCTTGCGGATGAAATAGCGACCGGATTCGGGCGAACGGGGAGGATGTTCGCTTGTGACCACGAAGATACTACTCCTGACATTATGATGATCGGCAAAGGGCTCACCGGCGGATATTTGCCGGTGGCCGCGACGCTAACCTCTGACACGGTCTATGAGGCGTTCCTCGGTGAATATGAGGAACAGAAGACATTTTTTCATGGGCACTCATACACAGGTAACCAGCTCGGGTGCGCTGCCGCCTTAGCAAATATTGAGTTATTTCAAGAATCCAATATCGTAGCCCGCGTCACGGAGAGCAGTCGCGCGATTTCGCCTCTGATCATGGCCTTGTCTGAGCTCGAGCAAGTCGGCGATGTTCGAATGAAAGGATTGATGATCGGAGTTGAGCTGGTCCAGGACAAGTCGTCGAAAACGCCGTATCCGTGGGAAGCGAAGACGGGTATTCGGGTTTGCGATCGCGCTCGAGAACTCGGAATGATTATTCGTCCTTTGGGCAATGTTGTGGTTTTTATGCCACCCTTGACGAGTGCCAAATCTGATTTGGAGGCGATGGTTAAAATTTTAAAACAGGCGATTATTGATGTTACCCGGTAGGAAAAAAAAAGGAATCTTCATCACTGGTACCGACACGGGGGTCGGGAAGACTTGGATTACGAGTCGATTGGCAGCGATATTGTGCCGTCGCGGTCTGAACGTTGGGGTTTGGAAACCTATTCAAAGCGGTGCGATGCCCGGTGACCCGGAAGCTGATAGCTTTATCCTGAAAACGATCGCGGGCGTTGATGACGCAGAACACGAAATTTCACCGTTTTCGTTTACGGCGCCGTTGGCACCGATGATGGCGGCCCATTTGGATGGGCGCGCGCTTGACGTTGACACGATCATGAATTCAAGCGAAAACGTTTTTCAGCGATACGATGCGGTGCTTGTGGAAGGGGTCGGCGGTTTGGCTGTGCCGTTGAATAACGATGAAATGATTGTCGATCTCGCGGCGCGACTGGATTATCCGGTTATCGTCATCTCGCGACCTGGGCTCGGGACAATCAACCATACGTTACTCACACTCTCGTACGCGAGTCAATTCGGCTTGTCTGTTCTCGGCGTAATTTTTAACGGGTATGAGGAGGAAATCCCGCCGGCTATCGATTCAATGGACGAAATTGGCAGCGCCGTAGCCTTCCAAACTAGCGAAATGTCGAATCCATTTATGGTCGAGACGATCTCAGGTACGCCGGTACTCGGAAAGGTCCCCCGAATTTCGGACGACGTAAGTTTGAAAGAGCAGATAAATATTATAGATTGCTGTGTTGATGTGGACAAAATCGTGAGCGAATTCGAGAGTGTAATTCAGTGAGACTGAAAGTATACCGCAAGCGGTACGATTTTCGGTCCGGATTACCCGAGACTCTCGCTTATGCGGAGACGACTTCAAATTGATTTCGTAAGAGACTCCGAACGGTTTTTCGTCCCGCATGCGGGATGAAGAGGTCCGGTATAATTATGACGTGACGGCCCACAAGGACTTGTATTGAAGTGTGGGGTTAATTGCGCCGGTGTCTTTAAAAAATGCGGCTGCATGCAGTTCTGGCTTCACCCGCATATCAGGTGGAGCTAGTTGTCCCATTAGGGCCGAGGTTGGAAGTTGAGTGATGCCTGGTTCCGGACAGGTCTTAAACTATCGTTGAGGGAAAAATACTATGATTACCGAAACCGCCCCGACTACCGAGTCGTCGGAATTATCCCAGTGGGAGCGATTCGCGGAGGTCGCGCTACGAGGGGACCTATTACCGAAGAGCGAGGCGCTGTCCGTTATACAGGCTGATGACGACGAACTTCTCGCGATTTTACATGCTGCCTTTCGTGTCCGCAGACGATTTTACGGTAAGAAAGTAAAACTGAATTTGCTCATTAACGCGAAAAGCGGTCACTGTCCGGAGGACTGCCACTATTGTTCACAGTCAATCATTTCCAAGGCTGATATCAGCAAATATCCGTCATGTGATAAGGGTACAATCGTGGACGGTGCACGGGACGCGATGGAGCGAAAAGCAGGGACATATTGTATCGTCGCCAGCGGTCGCGGCCCGACGAATCGGGAACTGGAACATGTGATCGATGCCGTAAAAGAGATTAAAGAGACCATGCCGCTTAAGATTTGCGCATGCCTGGGGATTTTAAAAGATGGACAGGCGGCTAAATTGAAGGCCGCCGGCGTTGATCGGTACAACCACAATATTAATACCAGCGCCAGCAATTTTGACAAGATAACGACGACGCACACTTACGATGATAGGGTCGAAACGGTTGAAAAAGTTAAAGCCGTCGGGATCTCACCATGTTCTGGAATCATTGTCGGAATGGGCGAAACCGATGAACAGATTATCGAAATGGCGTACTCATTGCGCGAAATAGATGCTGACTCTATCCCCGTCAATTTTCTGTACCCTATTGACGGTACGCCGTTGGCCGGACGTAACGAACTCACTCCTCAGAAATGCCTTAAAGTTCTCGCGTTATTTCGCTTCATTTGTCCGACCAAAGAAATCCGGGCTTCCGGGGGAAGGGAATTGAATTTGCGGTCGTTACAAGCGCTCGCGTTGTATGCGGCCAATTCAATATTTATTGGGGACTATCTCACCACTGACGGTCAAGATGATTCGGAAGATCTTAAGATGATCGCTGACCTCGGCTTCGAAATCGAAGAGTGCGCGGTTTAGACTGATCTCATGGTTTAGCGCAACGGGGCAACTTTGTGCAGTAGCTAGTGTGCCGTCTCATAAATAACTCGAAATTCGAGTTATTTATGAGACAGCACACTAGTTTCTGTCCTGAAATAGAAAAGTAGCGCGGTCATTCCTGACTGCGTAGGTGTTTTTTACTCAGCCAAGAATGGCCGAGCTACTTTTGACTCGCCAGATCAACACGAATCGGCTATTTCAGGACAAGAACTAGGTACGATTTCAACACTCCTAAACTCGCTTGACCCTAGTCCAGTTTTCTATTGATTGAAGCGTCAAAATGACGCATCGATACTCCGTAAAAGGTCGGAGAGCTGGATGAAGGTGGTCGCAAATCGCAAATCGCAAATCGCAAATCCTTCCCTGTGTCATCTATCCCAAAGCCCGAACGACGGTCCCGATTCGACTGGATCGCCGACGAACTTACTGAATTACGGAACCAGTCACTTTATCGCTCGCTTCGAGACGCAACACCGTTGAAGAACGGGAAGTTACTTTGCGACGGGCGTGAAGTTTTAAACTTGTGTTCCAATAACTATCTCGGAATCAGCGACGATCTTGACCCTTTATCAGTCGCAAACGCTAGTGAGATGGTCGGAGCAACTGCCTCTCGACTTATCGTCGGAAATCATCCGTCCTTCGGGAAGCTTGAACAAACGATAGCTGAACTGAAAGGTGCAGAAGCTGCTTTGGTATTCAGCACCGGGTATATGGCGAATATCGGCGTCATTCCGGCGATCTCGGGATCCGGGGATATCGTCTACAGCGATCGATTGAATCACGCGAGTATAATCGACGGTATTCGCTTGAGCGGCGCGAAACTTGTGCGCTATCGTCACAACAACCCGGATGACCTCAAGCGACTACTGGAAAAGGAAACTTCGTATAGACGAAAGTTGATCGTTACGGAGAGTCTGTTTAGTATGGATGGCGATATCGCACCGTTGGAGCGGATCGTCGATTTGAAAAATACCTACGGTGCTACCTTAATGGTCGACGAAGCTCACAGTAGCGGTGTTTATGGAGAGTATGGTGCCGGACTTGTAAACGAACTTCAGCTCGTTGACGATGTCGAAGTACAAATGGGAACGTTTAGCAAGGCGTACGGATGTTTCGGCGCATACGTGGCCGGCGATCAACGACTGATAGATTATCTAGTTAACAAGGCGCGAAGTTTTATTTATACGACCGGATTGCCACCGATTATCAACGCGTTGAATACGCAAGCGGTCGAGATCGCGAAGAAGGATAATTGGCGGCGAATTCAGCTTCACGAAAATGCGCTTTTTTTTCGCGGCCAATTGCGAAAGTCTAATCTGGACGTCGGGCAGAGTCAGTCGCAAATCGTTCCACTGATGGTCGGGGATGATGAGAAATCGATGGTGATCAGCCAGAGGTTGTTCGATAACGGGATTGCAGCGGTTGCTATTCGTCCGCCGACAGTCCCCAAGAACTCCTCGCGACTAAGATTTTCCCTCATGGCGACGCACGATCGTAGCGACCTTGAACGAGCGGTAGAAATTATTGCAGAGACGGTTGGGGATGTCTGACTGCTTGCAACTTGGCATCAAAGCGGTCTTTAGACTTGAGGCAATGTATACCGAACGCCTTAGAGTTTTTGAAAAATCGTTCGACATCTCTTACGTATTTTGTTTGAAGTCATCCGGAAATTTTACTGCTTGCAGTATAACTGAGAAAGGGAGATACTTATGACAACTATTAGTAATTTGTTAGGGGCAACATTGGTTGTTTTCGCTGTTTTCGCAATTAACCCAGATCTGTACGCACAGCGTGACCGAAGCCCGTATAGCCCGCCGCGTATGGATAGAAATAACGACGGCCGTATTGATGCTCGAGAATATCGTACACATAGGCGGAGCGAACCGCAACGGATTATACCGATTAATGCGCCTGGCGGAAATCGCGCGGATCTCGACGGCGACGGTTCCGTCTCCGACGAAGAAAGAAAGTTGAGCCGTATGAACTTGGATGCACGAACGCTCCCCGATAATTCTGGAGATTCAGAGACCGAGTTAAGCGTTGACGCCGACGCAGGCGTAGAGGAAGCGTTGGAGGAGGTAAAAAAGAAGGATCGACGTAAACCATTGATGGACCGGAACAATGACGGTGTCGTCGAAGAGTGGGAACGCCAGTCTTATCAGTCGCGTCGCCCAGTTCGTATTGATTCAGGTGACTTCAAAGGTGCGAAAGAGTATGATTCCAACGCCGATAAGCATCTCGATCGGCACGAACGGCAAGAGATGTTCAAAGATGAACTCCGAAAAATCAAAAACGCCGGTCCACGTGATGCCAATAATAAATTTCTGCGCCAGTTCGATCTTGACGATGATGGCAAAATTGATAGGGACGAGTCGGACGCATTGAAGGATGTCATAAATGGAGGGCGGAAGTGATTAGATTACGTGTCACGTGATGAGTCCCAAGGCTTAAGGTCCGTCAAATATATACCGAACGCCTTCGAATTTTTTAACCGGCCATCATGTCTCGCCATAGTCCCGATCTCCCGTAGAATCGGGACGAAGGCGGAAGCCACCTGGGCGACGGCTGTTCGAAATATCGTTCGATATCCGTTAGGCAATGAATTCAAAGTCGTCCAAAAATTGTACTGCATGCAGTATATATGTGCGCAGTCTATCCAAGATAGTAAGTCAAGGTGCCCATTTAACGAAATCGTTTTTACCGAGAGAACAGGTCGCGCGCGACTTTCTTCACATTCTCTATTATTTCTTCTTCACCGTCTATATTGCGATTTTGCATCAGAAGTTCACCGTCACAAATTACAGTGTCCACGACGGAGCCGTTGGCGGAGTAAACGGCATCGGATATCAGATTGTGCCCCGGCGATAATGTCGGGTCGGTGAGATCAACGAGTATCAGATCCGCGAGCTTTCCTTCTTCAACTGAGCCGCAGTTGAGACCTAATATTTGTGCCCCGTTTCGGGTTGCGCATTCAAATATCTCAGTCGCAGGTGCCGCAGTTGGCTCCAGGGTTCTTAGCTTCTCCCCAAGCGCAACGAATTTCATTTCTTCGAATAGATCAAGGTTGTTATTGGAGCCTACGCCATCCGTTCCGATTCCAATCGTGATATTCCCGTTTTGAACTTCCGTGAACGGAAACGCACCCGATGCCAGCTTCATGTTCGCGCACGGGTTGGTAACAACCTTGACGTTGTACTCTCCGAGAATCTCAATTTCTTTAGCATTCAGCCAAATCGCATGGGCGATTACCAGATTCGGACCGAGAAATCCAAGTTTTTCCAGATATTCAACCGGTCTGACGCTGTGCTGGTCGATACAATCCTCTACCTCCTTCGCGGTTTCGGACACATGTGTGTGTATCAGTAAATCATGAGTATCCGCGAATGCCTTGATCCAACGTAGACTGTCTTCGCTGACAGTGTATATCGCGTGCGGTGCCAAAGTAAATTTGATTCGATTGGATACGGTGTCCCGTTTTGCGAAAATTGCTTCGCTCATTTCCTGTTGCTCTTGTGCCTTGTCAGTGTCAAACAGATCAATAAATACACCGCCTACAAACGCGCGTATCCCCATCTCGTCAACGGCCTTCGCGGTCCCGTCCCAATGCCAGTACATATCGTTAAAGCATGTGGTCCCGGATTTAATCATTTCCAGGCACGCGAGCTTGGTCCCCCAATAAACGTCGGTCTCAGTTAATTTAGCTTCGACAGGCCAGATCTTATTATTCAGCCAGTCGTACAATTCCATATCATCGCCGTAACCTCTGAATAACGTCATTGCGGCGTGAGTATGCCCGTTTATTAGCCCCGGTAAAATCGCTTTACCCGATGCGTCGATAATTGTATGACCCGCGGAATCAATATCGGCCGCGATTTCGGCGATCAGATTTCCGTTAATCAATACATCCGTCGCTGTTCCGTTCAGTTGTCCGTTTTTGATTAGAATTGACATGTTCTTTGGATTGATGATTGAATGATTGAATGATTGACGATTGGTAGATTTGTATAATTAATGATAACTATACTGCAAGCAGTACAATTTCGGGTCCGGATTATCCGGGCACTCTCGCTTATGCGGAGACGACTTTGAATTCATTACCTAAGGGATATCGAATAATATTTTTTAACCGGTGTTCTGCCGGCCAGCAGAACGCCGAGTCGAAAACATGAAGACGTTCGGTATAACTATCAGTTTCAGTGACTGTAAATGGTTGGAATTTATCACCTATCACGCAACATGTACCACGCACAACACGCAACACGTACCACGCAACACGTACCACGCAACACGTATCACCCTATTCCTTCTATAATAGCCTGAAGAAATGCTTCTACGGTTGCCAGGTTTTCGTCCTGTTTCCGGATGATTTCTTTGATCGACAACGGTTCATCGATGATCCCGTTTGCGTAATTGTCCACCATGCATATCGACGCGTACTTGAGATCAAGCTCTTTTGCGAGGATCGCTTCCTTTGCCATTGTCATACCGACGACATCGCCGATTTGACTGGCAAACCTGATTTCCGCTGGTGTTTCCAGAATCGGGCCCTGCACCTGGAAATACACGCCTTTCGTGATCACGTCTAATTTTCGCTGCCTGGCAATCTCAACGATAAACTCTCGAAGCCCTTTATCTAATCCTGGAACCGTGAATTTGAGCTCGGTCTCGAAGAATGTGGGGATATTAAAAAGATTAAAATAATCGTCCGGGACTAACAGGCTTCCAGGTAAAATCTCTTTTTTCAGTGAGCCGGTAGAGTTTATCGAGATAATGTCGGAGACGTTGCTGTCACGTATCGCCGCGATGTTCGCTTTGTAGTTGATCGCGTGAGGTGGCGTATCGCCATTGATCCCGTGGCGCTGTACGAAAATAAAACGCGGGTGTTTGTATGCGGTTACCTGACCGTATTTCGATTCGATTAATTCGCGTTCGAGGTCATTAAATAACGATGACTTTAACAAGCTCGTACCGCCGATAATTGCGATCATGATTAAACTGACTTTGAATTGGATAATAGGGTGACTATACTGATCGTCTTCGAGTTTTTGACCAGGCGTTCTGCTGGCCAGCAGAATCCCGGTTAAAAAATTTCGTTCGGAATCTTCTGGGTGGTTATACTGCTTGCAGTTTATTTAGTCGTTACCTTGTCAACCAGCCTCCGACAGACTGGATCGGTCGGGGGGTATCCGTTTTGCTAATCCAGCCGGCGACTGCCAATTTCCCTGCAGAATTATGACGCACGACCGGTAAATCCGTTTCGTGCCGATAAACCCCATTTACAATCCGTAAAGAATCTTGTTTGTAACCGACGGCCACGAAGTCGTGCTGCAGTTTTCGTCCTCTGTTCTCCCCGGCCGCGATATCACTCGTAAGATCGAAGCCCAGTATCGCCAGGTTTAGAATAAGCGCGCTCGGGAGTTTTAACAGCGGGGTAAATTCGATGTCTGCTCGATTTGCTACGATGGTGATTTTCAGAGTCCCTATTTGATTGATGTAGTCGGTAGATAGCGGCTGCTTTGTAAACCATCCTCTCCATTCCTCGCCATCGAGCACGAAGCCAGGCGTATAAACTCTACCGTTTTCCCACGATTCTGCGTATTTACGCTGTCGATCCGAATACTCTTTTACGGCGAACGGGTCGCGCCAACCGATATAGTCCCAGTAATTGACGTGGAATGCGATCGGGATGACCGTCCGCCAAAGCCTGGGATCCTGCTCAAGCTTCCCGAACCACTTTTCCGCTGGCGGGCAACTGCTGCAGCCCTCAGATGTATAAAGCTCGAGTAGATGGACCTGTGCGTCCCCGCTGTTGAAGACGAGAGGTGGGCATTCGGCAACGATCTCCTCACTTGCGCCACACAGGCAAGCTATGGAGAGATTGAGTAGTATAAAAGGGAGAATTATTAGTTTTGTACACACAGCGAGTAAAAGTATACCACAATCATAGAATTATCGACCAAGTATTGTCCCTTGTGTCCTGTCTGGCTGCGCGCGACATGATGCCGATTAAAAAAACACTCCCCGTATTCTCCTGCATTACCGGAATTTTGGCTGCTTGGAGGCAAAAACGGTTTTCGATATAAAAATATGCTCGCTTGCTTAAAAACTATGGTATCAGATTGTATGATAATATCAGATAATCTGAATATTCAGGATAATAAGGGGAATGAAAATGAAAACGTTGACAGCCACTAACGTCTCTCGAAATTTTAGCCGTGTTCTTGACGAAGTAACACATCGAGGTGAGGAAATAACTATAACGCGTAATAAACAGCCGGTGGCGAAGCTGGTTCCCGGCGTGCCCCGAATGTCCGCTCTTGAAGCACTTTCCGACATTTATCAAACCATCGATCCAGACGAAGGTAGGGAGTGGATCGAAGATATAGGCGAGATGAACGATTTGTTAAGCGACGGAATAAAAGACCCATGGGAGTAATCCTCGATACATCTATCTGAATTGAACTTGAAAGAGGACAAATCGCTTCAGCCGATATCGCACAAATTACGGGTGATGATCCTGTCTTCACGGCACCGCCCGTAATTGCTGAACTGGAATATGGTGGCTATTCGATTTAAGGTCGGTTCGAAACCTGGACTACTTGACGCTTACGTCTCGACGGGTTCAGTATCGAGCGTCGACTGAGATTTCTGCGATTTCCGGATCAGCTTCGGTGCAACTATAATCACTGCGGTTCCGACGACGGCTACCGCCGCGACTGGGAATAGGACTGCGAGAATTGAGGTAAATACCGCCCCACACGCTTCACCCGTAGAAACTAGAAAATTTCCGCTGCCTCCGCTTGTTGCTGTCGACATTCCGCGCACCAATACCGTTCCTGCCTGCACCACTCCAGCGGTGCCGCCGCCCGCAATTAATGCGAGCGTCCATTGTAAGAACGGAGACATATCCTTAATGATCGACGCCGACGCGACAGTTCCCGCAGCGACCGCGACCGGAGTAGCGATCGTGTCCATAAAATTATCCAGCCACGGGATGTAGTAAATGAGAATTTCGAGGACGGTGGCGGACGCCAACGTGATCAGAGCGGGGTCGGTTGCGATCCACTCGAACTGCGGGGACAAAACCAGGTGACCGCTGCGTGCCGCGAGGCTCATAATGAGGAACGGAACGAAAACTCTGAATCCACATGCCGCGCTCAAGCAAATTCCGAGGATAATACTCAATACAGGTTCCATAGTGAAGCCCCTTAGGGTTATATATACCGAACGTCTTCGAGTTTTCGACCAAGCGTTGTCCGTGTAACTTCCGCCGTTGCCTAGGTCGGCTAGTGCCTCCGCTGAAGCTATGGCGCTCTCGCGAAAGCGGATGACGCGACATGATGCCGGTTAAAAAATATCGTTCGATATCTCATGCGTGGTAACTTGAAGTCGTCCAAAAATTGTACTGCTTGCGGTATAATCAAAATTCTCGACAGATCGATAGGAGTAATTATACGAATTCGGCCTTATTCAGTTCGATTTCGGCGATATGGAACAGTTTCCTGTCGGATGTGATAAACGTATCGGCTTTAGATAGAATACCCGATGCCAATTGTATGCAGTCAAGCGTTTTGATTTGGTGGTTTTGTATGAGTCGCAATGCTTGTTCTTCGAGATCGTCATTCCACACAACTTTAGAATAGTAAATAATGTCACTATCAACTTCCTTTCGAATTCTGGAAGCCTCTTCAAGCTGAATCGATTTTTCCCTTATTCGTCGTTCGATAGCTGAGTTAATTTCCAGCAAATAAACAGGAGCGACAATGATTTCCGAGATTCCTTCGAGCAATTGATCGAATAATTCATTCCCCGGCTCAAGGATATATTTTTTCATCATCGAGGAAGTATCGATAAATGCCTTCAATGTGATTCCTCTCTTCGATTTTTTACGATCGTCTCGGCCATTGATTCGCCCTTGAGATCGATTTTATTTATCTTTCTCTTCCAACCCGGTCGAGAGACGTTTTCGTTGTGAGGCATAATATCCGCGACAGGGACATTTCGCTCCATTAGGACTACTTTTTTTCCGGCCTTTACCTCTCTTAAATACTTCGATAAATTATGGGAAAATTCCCGGATATTAACAGATGTCATTTTGACTCTCTCTTTATGATTTTAAGTTTATTTGTATAACATATGTACAACATGTTGTTATGTCAATATTTTTGTATAGATTGCAAGTAAAAGGATTCACGGCGAGAGAAAAGAATATAGTGAAACGGTACTACGTCCGAGAAATACGAATTCGTAGGTACGTACTCAAACTCACCAACGCCGCCCTGTGCTGGAATACACGTAAAATGTAAGGGAATTTAAGACACAGGACAAATGTCTTTTGACGTGGCAATGCGGATACACAGGGAGCTAAATAAATTCGTCGAAAGGGAAAACCGTGATCGGCAGTACTATATAAAATGAAACGATTCTCGGTCGGTAAAGGACTTGGTCGAGTCGGAGGGCGTTCCTGATACTGAGATTGGTCGTATTCTTGTCAATGATCGATCCGTTGATTTAGAATTTTGCTTGCGTGATACATATAGAATCGATATTCACCTCGTTTCAGAAGCTGTCGACATTCGTTCAGTTTTCCACTTCGGACGTGCACTGGTCCACGACGTCCGATTTATCGCCGACGTGAACCTCGGAAAGCTTTCAAGGAATCTTAGTTTGCTCGGACTCGACTGCCAGTATTCCAATGTTTACAATGACGCAGAGCTCGCCGAGATCACTTCAATGGAGGAGCGAATTCTTGTAACGCGGGATCGCGGGTTATTGAAGCGCGCCGACGTGGCCCACTGTATTTTTATTCATTCTACCCAGCCTGCGGAACAGGCACGAGAAGTAGTTAAACGAATCGACGGTCGAGAATCCGTCGAGCCGTTTTCGCGGTGCCTGAGCTGTACTGGGCTTTTAGAAATCGTAGAGAAACCCTCCATCCGCAATCTAGTTCCGGCCGATATGTACGCGAATATCCACAAATATAGCCGGTGCCAGGTGTGCTCGAAAATTTATTGGAAAGGTGCGCACTGGGAGAAACTGAAAAGCATTGTCCGAGACATTACCGGGAAGTCATATTTTACGTAACGAGCTTCACATCACCCAACCGATTGAGAATGCGACACTGTAGAGGAGTAAAAGTTTTCCAGTATTCGCCAGCGTTTTGTTAAGCACAGGGCCGGTTGTATCAGATAGGACTGTTTTGATCGCGGGAATGGCAGCGAGCATAACGAAGCTCGCCGCGAGTGAATATCGATTTCGCGATGACGTTAATGACAGGATAATTGGAATGAGACCAGCCACAATGACGGCGATGACGAACTCTAGTCTCGCGAAACGACGTCCGAATCGAACAGCTAAAGTACGTTTTCCTGTCGACCGATCTTCGTCAATATCCCTCAAATTATTAACGGTAAGCATTGCTACTGACAGCAGACCCGGAGCGAAACCTGCAACGATAACGACCGAATTGATCTCGAGGGTTTGTACGTAATACGTGCCGCCAAGAGCGACGGGGCCGAAAAAGATTAAGGTGAAAATATCGCCGAGTCCGTGGTAGCCGAGTGGAAATGGACCGCCGGTGTAGAGGATTCCGGACGCTATCGACAGAATCGCGATCATGATGATTGGCCAACCGCCACGCGGAAAGAGAGATAACCCCAGGACTCCGGCGATGATCATCAGGGCGATAAACGCCTGCTTCATCGCTTCCGGCGTGATCAACCCCGCTTGCGTAACGCGCGTTGGCCCGAGGCGATCCGGTGTATCAGTGCCTTTCACAAAGTCAAAATAGTCGTTGGCGAAGTTAGTCCCGATCTGGATCGTAAGAGCGACGAGAAGGCAAACGACAGCAGACGGCCAGTGCAGTTTTCCCGCTTCAAGCGCCATCGCGGTACCGATCACAACCGGCGATACGCCAGCCCATAGCGTACGCGGCCGAATTGCAACTATCCAAATACCCAACTTCGTAAAACTGCTCATTGCTGGTCTCGATTTGTTCTCCCGCGTGGCCTTTTCGGATTGCCTTTATCTAAGACTTCGATGCCCCAGCGACCGATACACTGCCTAATTTTGAGTGTAGAATCTGCATGATAACGAGAAAACAGGCATGGATTACTGCGGCGCCCGAGAAGAATGTTGGATCATCCAGACGGAATCCGTACGCGATCGCGACGATTAATACGGCGACGAACCAGGAAATACTAAATCGATAGGCAGTCGGATTGCGAAAATCCCTTCGGCTTAAGATAACGTCCAATAATATCCAGAAAATTAATACCACCAGGAACCTGAAGAACGAATTCGCGAGAACAGAATTCGTGACCATTAGATTTAGGACGAGCGCGTATAAATCACATAGCGTATAGGAAATCGGAGAAATTACGGCTATGACGCACACGCCGTTCACAATCTGCGGCGGCAATACTTCGTCCGGTTGTTCTTTTTGCAGTAGAGCAATTCGTCGCTTTATCACGAATGTTGCTGCGAGAAAGGTGGAAAACTGGATTATAACCGGGAGGAAAAATTTAATTATACCGACCAACTTAGGGTCTATTTCTGCCCAATGTGCCTTAAGAGACATGATCGTCGTAACCAGGGGATACGCCCAAAGCGCGAATAGCGCCCTTTTCGAGTTCTTAATCAGTTTATGTCGTTTCGCAGACGCATGCTTCTGTCTCCTCTCAATGAATCCATCGGCATATTGTTTTTGATTGATAGGCAGATAGTCTTTATGAATCCGACTGAATCTCTCCCATGCTTCGCTCGCTTTCTCGTAATCACCGTCCGTTTCGATTTTTACAGCAGCGTTATAGCGTTCAACGATCTCAAGTTTTATTAACTTAAGCTTTTCCTCGATTTGGCCAGAGGATAAGATTTCGACTTTCGTCGCGAGGCGCACGGTCAAAATAATTTCATCCCATTTATCGTTTTCAATCCATTCGGGAATAATCTCTTCGATTCTCTTGCTCAGCATATCACAAATTTTCGACAGGCGTTCGCTAAACTCGATGTCTCCAGGCGCAGGTGTGGCGTTCGCAATTTTTTCAGCTCGCTTGAAGCTTAAGAGTTCTTTGAGCGCCTCGAGTGCTCCCGCAAAATTCCCGGTTCGAATCTTTACCTCCGTCATTCTCAGGGTATTCGAACGTTCCTCCAATAGTGTTTTACACTTGCTAATCGCAGATTCACGACGGTTCTCTGTATCCGCGCCTTTAATTATCCACGGTTCGGTCGCTTCGAGTATCGCAAGGCTCTTTGTCAGGTAATTGGCAGACATCGCGATTTTCGCCTGGAATAGTCCGTCACTTAGATTCTTCTTGAACTGTGTGAGCTCTTCGTGCAGCGCTACGTAGTCGTCTTTCCCGAACGCCGCTATCAGAGAATCAACTGCTTTTTCCGATGCGCCAATGTCATATTCTCCTTTGGCACGCTCGAACTCGGTTTCCAGTTGTTTCCGTAAATCATCGATTAGTATCGGATACGTATCGGGAAAGATTTCGCTGGCGGTTTGTTCGTCGATATCACGAAGTTTCGTAACGATGGCGACAGCGTTGTCTGTGTCGTAGTCCTTAATAGCCGTCGCGAGCTCTTCGAAGATTTTTTGATTTTCCTGAATCAATAACCGTTTCTTCTCAAGGACATCGCCGCCGCAGTGCGAACAGAACTGACAACCGACCTTAATTTCCTTTTCGCACATGGGGCACGATTCGAAACCGGACGCGCCGCAATAAATACAATAGCGATCCTCCATATGGTTGTTTTGATTGCATTTCTTGCATGCCCACAAGTCGGTGACTGCCGCCGATCCCGGTCGTCCGGCTGATGAACCGACCGCATTCGTTAGGGCGATATTCAATTCTTTGCCCGACCTATACCGGTCATCAGGATTCTTCTCCATCAACTTATTGATAATCAGGGAGACACTTTCTGGAATGTCCGATGTTATTTCGCTAGCCGGTCGAAGTTCATCATTAAGATGTCGCGCAGCGATTGCTAAAGCCGACTCGCCGTCGAACGGATATTCGCCTGTCAGCGCATAATAGAACGTCGCGCCGAGACTATATAAATCGCTGCGGTTGTCAACGGGCGCACCGATCAATGATTCCGGGCAAATATAATATGGAGTCCCCATGACGATGTCGTCGTCGGAAGAGTCGTCAGACATCTGCGAGGTAAGTTGGGCTAATCCCAGGTCTGCAAGCTTTGCAACACCATCATCCGTCAGCATTATATTGTCCGGCTTGATGTCCCGGTGTACCATTTTCTGCTTGTCCCAGGCGAAATCGATCGCGTCGGCTATTTGCGCCATAATCTCCACGCCGCGGTCAAGTGGGAGTTTTCCTTTGTCATCCAGAACTTTCTGCAAAGTTTCGCCCTTTACGAATTCCATAGCGAAATAGTGGTACCCCTGTTCTTGCCCGACTGCATATGCCTGAACGATATTTGGGTGATTCAACTTTGCCGCGGATCGCGCTTCTCGAACGAAGTTATTTACGTATTCGTCGAGCCGAGCGTACTTTTCCTTGAGGATTTTCAACGCGGTCGCTCGATCGAGCGTTATCTGGTGCGCCAGATAAACGGTTCCCATTCCACCACTTGCCAGCATCTTCTCAATCGCGAAATCATTTATCACCGACCGTGGAGCCAGGATCTCTTTGGGCGCCTCGGTTTGTTGCTGACAGTGGGTGCAGCTCACCGTCTGTCCGAAGGCGATACCATCAGATTCTGCGTCTATGATGCCGTTGCAATGTGAACAAAGAAATTTCATTTAATTCCCACTAGCGAGGTTTCGAAAAATCATTCGGAGTCTCTTACTCAATCACCTTGAAGTCGTCTCTCTCCGCACGAGCGGAGTCTCGGTAGTCCGGACCGCACTCTCGGAGTTCGCTCGTGCGGACCGCATAAGTGTCCCGTATTGACGGGAACCACGCTCGTGCGGGAAGAGTCTCGGATAATCCGGACCAAAAATTGTACCGCTTGCGGTATAACGAGGTCTATTTAATGGAATACAGTAATCGAACAGGCCCCCGTTTCCCAGCACCATGATCGCATTGACTCGTCCGGGATGTTATAAATCGGGTATACTATACTGATCGCCTTCGAGTTTTCGACCAGGCGTCGTCTGTATGGCTATGTCGGTTAAAAATTATCGACCGACATCCTATACGCGGTGACTTGCAAGTCGTCTCCGCATGAGCGGAGTCTCGGTCATCCGGACCGAAAATTGTGTCGCTTGCGGTATATACTGGAGAAGTTGATCGTTTACTTAACCTCCTGCAAGCGGTCCTAAGTAAGGTCTATTTTTCCTTCGGTAACGAACTGGGATATACATAAACCCCGGTATATTCCCGTTTCCACCAGTTCCCCGTCGACTCCTTTTCGGCGCGATCGGTAAATCGATAGTCGTAGACAATCGCTCGGATATATTCCGGAGGCGCCTTGGTGAATGGGTTGTGTTCGAGTAAATCCAATACCGGTCCCCGGCCTGATAGCAACGCGACTAGAAAACCCCGGAACCATTCGGTAGGTTTTCCGCCGCGCTGGTAGTTAAGCGCTTCGAACCACATTTGCCAGTCTACGCGCGGTTGATGCGGGGCCACCTGTGAGGGCAATCTTTGGAGATCACCGGGTTTCCATTTGAAGGCGTAGTCCCGCCAGTCCTTCCGGTTATCGCTACCCTGAATAATGATTTCAGGGCGCGATTCTGTCATATTCGCGAATAAGCCGTAACCGTTAACGGTCCGATATGGGGCAGTCCAGCTATATAATCGCTTCTCAATATCCGACAGCTTCAGTCGGAACACTCGCGGTTTCATTTGAATTACGCTCAGTGGGATTACCAATGCAGCAACGATTATCGCAGCAATAAAGTTGGTCAATGAACTTCGCACTGCGGTCGGTGGAAATTTGAACCACCGCATCGGTAAAATTCGTTTCCAATATTCATCATCCAGTAGAAGAACGGATAATGCAATAGCGAGCAGGTTGAAGAAACAGTAGTTTCCGGTGGATATGATCAGCACCATCAGGAAATTGATTGCAAAGAATGCGACAAGCCGGAGCCGTCTCGGTCCGAATATCAAAAAGGGACTCAAAATTTCTATGATGAATACGCAGGCAACCGAGATTTTCTGCCAGTTCTCCGGGATTTGATGAGCGTACCAGGATAGTGCGTTCGGGATCGGCTGGGTTTCGTAATGATAATTCAAGGCCGTTAGATGACGCCAGGAAAGATCTCCACTGGTCAGCTTTACCAGTCCCGCGGAAAACATCAAGCGAAACAATAGCCAGAAACACAACCAGATCGCAATTCTTGAAGGCAGTCGTTCCCGAGAGAAACGCGGGAACCACTGATTCGGCGCTAGAAAAATCGCGAGAAACCCGACTTCAAGCAGCAACGTATCCCACTGAAATCCTAGGAAAGTTCGAGCGACCGTTGACAGGGATAAGTAGAACATCCAGAGCGCGATGAGCGAAGGAATAGGACACACTCCCGCGATAAGAAGTAACGATAGAAACGCCCCGCCAACGCTGAGGAAATGAAGGAACGTGTCGGTAGCGTTGAACCAACATAGAGTGGGGTAGGTCCAGTATCCGACAATCCCGAGCTTCTCCCATACGGCGGTCAAATACGGTTCGACGGGTAAAATACCGCTGCTCCCGATCAATCCATCGATTTGGACTTCCAATGATAGGAACGCCATCAGGTAAACTACGCCGAGAGCTCGTAAGAATATCCAGCGTCCGAGGTAGAACGTCGATTTGCGGGCTGTCGCGCCGCGCAGGAGTCTTCGATATCTCGAGCATTCCGTTTCGTGCGAGCCCAAGACCGATCGCCATCCGTCTACAAAAGGTGCGAGTAAGAGAGACGCTTTTCCCGAACTGTTGCGACTGGATTGGTCGGCGTCGCAACGAGAGTGTGTATTTGAACGAGGAGGTCTATTTCGCCGTAACCGGCATAGAATATTCGCTCGATTCGGTAGGTCCATAAAAGTGAGACTCATCCGCTTTCGCTAATGCTGCGGTGCGAAAGGCGGTTTAGGAATTGAGGGTTTATACCGGTTAACCGTTCAATGGTTTAGGGTTAAATATACTGCAAGCAGTACAATTTTGGGTCCGTATGGACGGACTCCGCTCATGCGGTCCGCACGAGCGGACTCCGAGAATACGGAGAGACGACTTTGAATTCATTACCTAAGATCTATGTTGAGCCTGGCGAAATCCGCCGCGGTGGAAACAATATTTAACCGACATTCTGCTGGCCGGCAGAACGCCTGGTCGAATACGTTCGGTATATATAGCACTAGGAGCCTGTCGGGCTTTAGCCGAATCGACTGCGAAAATGCCAAATTATCTCATTTTCTCCCGACATTTCGTTGAATATGTCCAATATTCGCCTTATTTCGGGGAAAAATGGGCTCAATTTATCTATTTTCTCGCTACGATCCCTAAAGTCCGACAGACTCCTAGCCTGAATTACAACTTATTATAAGCTGCTCAAGAACCGGACAGCGTGCAATCTAGAAATCGATGAGTTCCACGTCGAATATCAAAGTTGCCTTTGGCGGGATGACCGGGGGACGTCCTCGTTCTCCGTAGGCCAGGTTATAAGGAATAATAAGTATTCGTTTCTCCCCCTTCTTCATATCCAAAAAAGCTTCGTCCCAGCCCTTTATCACCCGACCATCTCCGACCGGGAACGTGAATGGTTGGTTACGGTCCCGTGAGCTGTCGAATTTCTGGCCGGTTATCAGGGTGCCGGTATAATGCGCAGTGATCTGCGTTCCGCTACTGGGTTTATCGCCTGTCCCTTCTGCCGTAACGACGTATTTAAGCCCCGATTTCGTAGTGATCGCGTTCGGCCACTGTCTCTTGATTTCGGCTTTAATTTTTTCGGCAGCTTTCGAAGCTCGTTTAGAATTCATTTCATCGAGTCCGGCGAGGTATCCGTCGAACGCAGCCTGTCCAGTCTCGAACGCGGTAGCGTCGGCACCGATGCGTTTGATTGAAACGCTCTTGATCTCGTCATCCTTTTCGATAATATCCACCACGTCCTGGCCCTGCGCTACCTTGCCGAAAACTGTATGTTTCCCATCTAACCACGGTGTTGCCTTGTGTGTAATAAAGAACTGACTCCCATTAGTCCGCGGCCCGGAATTCGCCATCGACAATATTCCCGGACCATCGTGTGTAAGTGTGCTGTCGAATTCGTCGGCGAATTTATATCCTGGTCCGCCTGTGCCGTTGCCGAGCGGGCAGCCACCCTGGATCATGAAGTCCTTGATAACGCGATGGAACTTTAACCCGTCATAGAATTTTAATCCTTGTCGTTCTTTTGTATCCATTTTTCCCTCGGCCAATCCAACGAAGTTACTCACCGTTAGAGGCGTTTTGTCGTAGTACAGTTCTAGAAGGATTGTTCCTTTTGACGTATCAAATTCCGCGTACAGCCCATCCTTCAGTTTCTTATCCGCAGCCTCCGGGGTTTGTGCGCATGAACTGCTGAAAGATACCGCGGTAAGTATCACAACAAGCGAGTGAATCGATAACTTATGCATTGCTGACCGTAATATTTGTAGTAAAAACATTGTCCTTTCCTTTTGTTAAATTTTTGTAACTCTTAAATTACTTTTGTCGTGAGTGACTGTTAATTTCGATACAGCTTTCGCCGCGGGAGATCACGGTTACGGAACCACCGGTCTCCCGGCGGCTCTAAATAGTAATTCACTGATGACCGGGTAACAACAGCGGGCACGGATTTTTCGGCCACGAATTTGAAAAATGCTGCGATCCGGACTATTGTCAAGTACAGCCGAATCTCATCAATTAAACAGGGATTTGGAATAACGGGTTACATGATTATCGAACAAAGGGAGTCATTTCAATTATGGTTAAGAGCACACCAGCAAACAATGATAAAATTACAGACGCATTAGAGTTGTTAAATGATGCAATGAAAGATAAGAAGGAAGAGGTACAAAAATTGATAAGTGATAAATACCATCATGTGAAGGAAGCGTTCAACGAGTCAGACCTGAGAAAGTCTATTGACAATGCCAAGAAAAGCACTGCCGAATCGACTGCCCGAGTATGTGAGGCCGGTGAGGAAAAGGTAAAGGAACTGGCAACCAGTGTTGATCAGAATGTCCACAACAATCCTTGGCCCTACATCGGCGGTACGGCAATTGTAGCGTTGCTTTTGGGATTAATCATCGGCAGAAAAGACTAAGTAATGAATAAATTTGTCAAGGAGGCCGCCTCATTCGTTCTATTGCCCGTCTATAAACTGTACAAGCATACAGTCATTAAGGTGGCTAAGAACGAGGCCGTCTTGTACTATAAAAAAATCGTAATAACTGCCCGCCAAGCGTTTGTCGGAGTCATCTGCTTGCTCTGTTGGCTTGGATTACTTTTCTCCGGGTTTCTCATGATACATATCAGCGCGTTACTCTACGTTTCGATTGTAATGGGGCAGACAAAGCTCGCGTTGATTGGCTTACTGGTGCTCGGGGTTTTTTACTTGTCCGTTTCTTTGGCGGTTATTCTGAAATTTTGCTCCGAGAAAAGTTGGCTAAAGTATTCGAAATGCGATGAATATCTAGAAAAATTTACGCGCCCGTTTTAGATATATACCGAACCTTTTCATCCCGCATGCGGGATGAAATATTGTTCGATATCCCTTAGGTAATCAATTCAAAGTCGTCCCAAAATTGTACTGCTTGCAGTATAGATTGTTATTTGCCGGGCCCGCAATGCCCGTATCTCTCGCCTGAAAATCCTTTCCGTATTACCCGTCGTCGATCGACAATATCGAGATCGTCGAATAGACTCGATTGCAGGTCTATTAAGTACGTCTGATTAGTTTCTGTCCTGAAATAGAAAAGTAACGCGGTCATTCCTGACTGCGTAAGTGTTTTTTACTCAGCTGCCGGCCTGCGCCTTAGCGAGGCCTGGCCCCGCGACCGCGGGGGCCGAGCTACTTTCGACTTGCCAGATCAACACGAATCGGCTATTTCAGGACAGAAACTAATTAATGTCCTCCTTTTCTGCCTAATTGGTTTCAGTATTACGAGTAGAACTTATATGTCAATTCCGGGGAGATTATACGATGGAGAACTGGTACGAAAACGCATTCTCAGCGGATTATATTCGGACTTATAAGCACCGGGATCACTCAGAGGCACAAACGGCGGTAGATACGATTCTTAATCAGATTAATTTACCTGAAGATGCGGTCTGTCTGGATCTCTGTTGCGGATTTGGCCGTCATATGTCCTACCTGGCCAAAAGAGGGGTCGTCGCGTACGGAATAGATCTTTCCTCGGACTTGCTGCAGGTGGCGAATCGGCTGGAAGGAACGCGGGGTCGGCTCGTTCGAGCCGACATGCGCCGCATTGCGTTCCGTCGCTGTTTTGACTTCGTGTTTTCGTTCTTTTCCAGTTTCGGTTATTTCTCCGACGATTCCGAGAATATCCGTGTGCTCAAAGAGATCCGTAGCGTACTCAACCCTCACGGGGCCGTTCTAATAGATTATATTAACGCCGACTACGTAAGAGAAAATCTGGTCCCAGAAAGCTATGAGGAATTCCCGGATTTCATACTGGTCCAACGTCGTTGTATAATACCAGGTGACAATATGATAGAGAAACAACTCGAAATCGAAGACGCCAACGGTCGGCGCACTTACAAAGAGCGTCTAAAGCTGTATAGCCTGAATGATTTCGAGAAGTTTTTTGACCTCGCTGGCCTGCGCGTTACACAGACGTTCGGAGATTATACCGGATCTGAGTTCAGCAAAACATCTAGTAGACTGATAATGATTGGAGAAAACAATGAAGTCGGTGCTACATGATAAGCCATTAGTTGACCGAAGGTTGCTGTCGTCTGACTTAGCAAGGAAATTTCTTCGGTATGATCCTGTAGCGAAGGAAGCCATAGCAGAATGCTGTCGGGATGTTCTTAACCATAACAATTGGGATCGTATTCGGTTATCACGCAGGTTATGTGAGTATAACGAAGATATCGGGAACGACCCGTCGTCATTGAAGAATTGTGAGCGGTTAAGGAAGGAGAATGCAACGGTTGTTGTAACCGGGCAGCAGGCGGGTATTCTTACCGGGCCATTGTATACGATTTACAAGATTATTACTGCCGTTAACCTCGCTCGCAAGTGCGAGGATGACTTGGGGACTCCGGTGATACCGGTGTTCTGGAATGCCACAGAGGATCACGACCTTGATGAAATTTCCGTCGTTCGATTTCCCGAGCGGAGGTGGAAAGCGAAATTCTCGAGCAATCAGACCGCGGTTGAACACCTACCGCAATCGCCGGAGTGTGCCGCGGTAGTACGCGAATATTTAGACGGAATCACACCCGTTAATCACCGCGATGAAATCGGCGAGTTACTCGAAATCGCGCAGGACAGATATTGTCTTTTCTCGTCAGCCCTTATCGCTCGCTTATTTGCAGGTACCGGGTTGGTTGTCGTTGAACCCAGGCTTTTCCGGGACGGGAACACCGAGTTTTTCGCAGCGTGCATCTCGCAACGTGGAGAGATCCTCGAGCGGCTGTCCAGGGCAGGACTGTCTTTGCAACAGTCGGAAGTTGACCCTACGTTCTATTCGCTCGATGGACTCACTGGATTGTTTTATATCAATCAAGACGGAGTGAGGCGGAGAATAATTGACAAGGGCAACCGACTGATTATTGACGGGAACCCGCAGGACGAATCTACAGTTCTAAAGCTCGTTAAAGATCATCCGGAGCGCTTTTCAACCAGCGCGTTTCTCCGGCCCGTTTTTCAATCGATAAACCTGCCGAATATCGCGTATGTCGCGGGGCCCTCCGAGTACCGGTATCACTTACAGTTGCGTCCGCTGTACGAGCTGCTCAATGCGGTTATGCCGGTTATTCGCGTCAGGAATCACGCAACCATTGTTACAGCTAAAGAACAGAAGCTTGCGGCAAAACTGGGATTTGAGGCGCAGGATTATTTTCGTGGTTCCGCCCATTTCTACAATCAGAAAAAATTACCTGACGCGCACGAACGCAAGTTGGATCTTGCAGAGTCACGCATTGACGACCTGTCTACGGAATTGCTTGGCAGTCTATCCGATCTTCTTAGCGCAGCGGAGGCGAAATCGTTTTCTGATAATCTCAGACAGCATTTGTCTAAGCTCCGGAAAAAGCTTCGAAAAAACTATGCGATTCAGGAAAAGACCGACAATGCCAGAATTGACAGATTCTTTCGCACTGTATTTCCCGGGAATGAGATGCAAGAGCGTGTAGTCAACGTATTTTACTTCCTCGAGCTTTGCGGTCTCGAATTTATATCTCAGCTTATCGAAATAATGGATCCGTTCGAAACAAAACATTACATAATCTATACGACAGAGTAGCTATTGGATTGACGATTGGAATATTCCGGAATTCTTCCAAATGATTACCATAAAGAAAGTTTCGTTAAATATTAACCGAGGCTGCGAAACGGGCCCGGACGATTGCTCCCTTGAAACTTCGTGGAAATCTTCGGCATTCTGAGCCAGTTTCGTGTTGTAAAATGTGGGTTAAAAAGGAAACCCACTGGTGGGCTCCTCTGAAACTTGGCGGAAATCTTCGGCATTCTGAACCCGTTTCGTATTGTAAAATGTGGGTAAAAAAGAAAACCCCCTGGTGGGCTCCTATGAAACTCGATTATTTATTATTAGCGGCGCATCCCGATGACGCTGAATTGTATTGTGGCGGTACACTAATTAAGATGCGTGAAAAGGGGTATAACGTTGGTGTTCTCGACCTTACGAGGGGCGAAGCAGCAACCTCAGGTTCAGTCCAGGACCGGGACCGTGAGACCCAGGCTGCGAATGAGGTTCTACAGCTTGCATTCCGCGAAAATCTCGGACTTCCTGACAGCGGCCTCGAAGATACTCATGACGCGAGGAAGTTGATTGTCGATGTGATTCGCGAATATCGGGTTAAAATTCTCATCGCCCCCCTTGGTCCGTGCCGTCACCCCGACCACACTGCTGTTTACCAGTTAGCCAGAGCGGTTAGTTTCTTTTCCGGCGCCGGAAATTTCCCGTCGGATCACAGCCCATGGCGTCCGCTGCGAACTCTATTTCATCTTGAGTTTCGAGACCACACCCCCTCTTTCGTTACAGATATAACTAAACAATTCGACCAGAAACTTGAGGCTATTGAGGCGTATTCTACTCAATTTTACGTGGGTGAAGAAAGCGAAGAACGGACAGTCATCGGGTCGAAACGATTTCGGGATATGATGATAAACAGGTTCAAGTACTATGGAAATCTGATCGGTTGCGACTATGGCGAGCCGTTTATTGTCGATGAGATCTTGGGTATTGATGATCCACTGCAGAATCTAATCGAGTAGTTCCAGAAGAACTTCTAGCCTGAATAATTCATCAGTATTCTGCTACAAGCTCTAATCTCTGCTCAAATAAGCCGATTAGCTCAACTTTACATCTCAGTGAATGAATATTAACTTTCGCCGCCTGTTTCTTAATCCCGATTCAGAATGTCCGAGACTCACGCTTATGCGGAGAGATCGCGGGCAGTATAACACTAAGTTCAGGGAATTTTTATGAAAATCGGAATGATATGCTATCCGTCGATCGGCGGTTCCGGACTTGTCGCGACGGAACTGGGGAAAAGCCTCGCTGAATGTGGCCATCAGGTTCATTTTATCTCGTACACGGTGCCTTTTAAATTGGCGCCGTTCGCGAATAATATCTATTTCCACTCCGTTGACCCGATTAATTATCCACTGTTCAATCAGAACCTTTATACTTTCTCCTTAACCGCGAAGATAGTTGACGTGGTTGCTGATTACGAATTGGACGTTGTCCACGCTCACTACTCGATCCCGCATTCTCTCTGCGCCCATCTTGCCCGTGAAATATCTACACGGGATTTCAAGATTATAACGACATTGCATGGCACAGATGTTACGATTGTCGGACAGAATAAACCGCTGTACTCGTTGAACAAGTACGGGATTGAGAAGAGCGATCTGGTAACAACCGTATCGAATTTTCAAAAAGATCACACAATCAAATATTTCGGAATTTCGAATGAGATAGAAGTGATATATAATTTCGTCGACAGCGACGTATTTAAGCCCGGAAATGGATCACCGACGTCCTGTTTGGCGGTCCCGGGCGAGAAAATCATTATGCACGTTTCGAATTTTCGACCGCCTAAGAATCCGCTAGGTGTGATCGAAATATTCGCTCGCGTTCGCGAAAAACTGTCTGCCAAGTTGGTATTAGTGGGTGACGGACCTGGGCTCGGCGAGATAAAAAACAAATGCCGAGAGTATGATATCTGTGATCACGTTTGTTTTGTTGGTAAAGTCGACAACGTTGAAACCATAATCCCAATGGCGGATTGCGTTATACAACCGAGTTTTCGCGAGGCTTTCGGGATGGTGCTACTTGAGTCGATGGCCTGCCAAGTCCCCACGGTCAGCAGCGACGTCGATGGGATACTCGAGGTGGTTAGGCACAACGAAACCGGGTTTGTCGCCGGCCCAAAGCAGTACGATGAGTTAGCGAGTCATGTTGTCGAGATCTGTAGTGACAGTAACCTGGCGAAGAGGCTGGGAACGGCGGGGCGCGATCGTGCGATCGCTGAATTTGGGAAGGATAAGATCGTATCCCGCTACCTGGACTGCTACGAAAGAGCGTTAAATAACGGATACTGACGTCCGCGTCGGCACGAGGTTTCTGCTTTTACGCTCCTGTGAAACTTAAAGGATTGTCGATTGATATGATTGCTGGATTGACGATTGGAATATTCCGGAATTCTTCCAAATGATTACCATAAAAAAGTTTCGTCACGTATTAACCGGGTCGGTACGGCCCGGCCGGTTGCTTCCATGAGACGCGCTGATGTCGAGGCTGTAAACAATATTAGTGTTTCCGAATTCCATCGCTCGTAGCCATTAACCGGCCCATGGGACATCGTTGCGTGTGTAGCCACGGGTATTGAACCCGGAAAAAAATATATGGAGGAGGGGATGCTCGATGGGCTGTGCTGAATCATCGCATTCAAGATTGGACTGGGCCGCGTACGTGGTATGAGCTGCGTTATGTACCAGTACGCGATACCAAGGTTGATCGCGATTCGGTTGGGTTTGGTTAGAGTGGAACCATAAACTATCTGCCTCACACGATGTGTCCGAATCGACAACAACCCCCCTGTATCCGTAAGTTTTGTGTTTCACTAGCTGACCCGCAGTGAATAGCTGTGCTTTTAAGTGCCAGCCATCAACGGTCTGCTCAATCGTGTGTCCGTGGCCAGTGGTTTCATTTGTTAGCGCCTGCAGGAGATCTAGTACGAAATACGCGTTGTCGCGGTCTCCCGTTTGTTGATACGCTCGGATCAGATTGCGCAATACCCGTTCTATAATTACTGTCGCATCGGCAAATTGGTGAAGTAATCGATAATGATCCAATGATGACGCGTGTATCATTGAGAATATATCTTCCTCACCGAAAAACAGACCGCGGTCGAAGCAATCCACCCAGTAGAGCTTTCCGCCCGATCGCGTCCTTGCAAGAAAGTGTCCCGGGAAGTTGCATCCTTCTATGTTCAAACCTAATCGTTGCCCTACAAGCATATATAGGCTTGCAAGGCTGATCGGGATGCCCCGTTTCTCAGACAGCACGTAAACGAGATTGCTATTCTTCGGATTATAATAATCCGATCGTGTGCCCTGAATATTTTTCTTTTCAAACAAGAACTGTGCTAATTTGAACACGTCTTTAACTGCGTAGCAGTCCGTATACTCATCAGTTAAACGATCTAATTCAGCACCGAGCTTTACGGGGGAAGCGGATCCGAACTGAAAATCCGCTATAACGTCGTATGCCGCTTCGAGTTGCTCATGATCATTGTTTAAATCGAGCCAGCTCAACCAGTTCCGTTTGATTCGAAGCCGCCGGTGTTTTTCCAGTATGGGTGCCAAGTGCGCCCTTGCTGTATCATCGAGTATGTCTTCAAACTCGACCAGCCGACCCTCAAGCGAGTCACCGAACGAATCCAGTTCCTTGAGCACCGGTTCCCTGATCTCTGGAGATTCGTCGTCAAGTAACCTAATTAAGTACGGAATTTCTCTGGTTTCCAGCATCGATCCTATCCTTTGTTTTAACGTACACCAGCGGCGTATGCGGAATGCCGTGAAGCTTGAGAGTCCTGCTTTGAAACTCGATAGCTAATCGCATCGATGTTTTGCGCAAATCGGACTGCATGCAACGTTTATCACGAATATCGTCCAACACACGGGATATTTGAAGGCGTATCGTAGAAAATCGGGGAAGTAACCGGTTTTTTAGAGGATCCATTTCTTGCATCGATTCCGATTATATATATTATAGACGACAAGTAGGGCTGTTTCGGAAAACACTTAACTTGATTCCCCGAAGAGGAATTCCGAACCAGCAACCGAAGGCGATCAATATGTGTATTATTAGGACGGGCGTTTAGTTCAGTTGGTTAGAACGCTACCTTCACACGGTAGAGGTCACTGGTTCGAGTCCAGTAACGCCCACCAGCCTTCGCCTGAACAATGCGAAGGCGTACGGTACCACGGTGAGCCGACCGACCAAAGGAAGGGAGACCCGCCGCTGAGAAGGCGGCAGTGACCTTGTGAACGCGAACTCTCATGCAGCGGACGAGGCCAGGCTTATATCTGAGGCAACGACTTGGCGAGTCTGCCATTAACCTTATGAAATGATCGGAACGTGTCGGCTTCCAAGCGGGCAGTCGGGTACAGTCTAAGAGTATTCGTCGCGTTCGATAGCCTTATATGGGAGGATTAACATTGGAAATATCAGATTCAAATTCAAAGAATGACGATGGCCCTATCTATTCCACGTTTCACGATGAATCGGAAATGATAGCGATCGTTCGGGAGTATGTAAAGGCTCTTCCCGTTCGCGTACAGAGTATGCGTGATGCGTTACGGGACAAAGAGATAGAAACCCTACAGACGGTTGCCCACGGACTCCACGGATCCGGAGGGGGCTTTGGGTTTATGATCGTTAGCGAAATTTCGGCGAAGATCGAAAAAATAGCAGGGCAGGGCGACGAATTTGATGCTATCGAAGGTCACCTTGAAGACCTCTCACGGGTTGTCGAGAGAATCACTTGCGCCTATGGTGAATAGGGTGAGCCCAATCAGGCTCCTGTTCTGTGAAAACGGTACGCACACTGCAGACTGATCTACGGGGAGCTATGTACACTGAAGGTCTTTATCCCGCATGCGGGATGAAATATCGTTCGATATCCCTTAGGTAATGAATTCAAAGTCGTCTCTCCGTATTCTCGGAGTCCGCTCGTGCGGACCGCATGGGCGGAGTCCGTCCGTCCGGACCAAAAATTGTACTGCTTCGCAGTATAGCGGGTAATTCAGATTTCGAACGAACGAAAAGGTTGGCGGGACGAATCTGCCGGTCGAAGGTTCGCTTTGGTTCAAGTAGTGTCGAGTACTTCCGATAAAACCTCAGCCATTTCCGCAATGTCATACGGTTTCATAATTACACCCTTAAATCCGAACTCTTCATATTTTCCCATAACTGGATCGTTCGAGTAACCGCTTGATACGATAGCTATAAGATTTGGGTCAATCTTCAAAAGTTCTTCCATCGTTTCTTTTCCGCCCATGCCGCCAGGCACAGTTAAGTCCAATATCACGGCGTCGAACGGGTTCGTCTCCGCCTTCCGTTTTTTATAGATTGCAATAGCCGCTTCTCCATCCGCCGCGCATTCAACCGCGTAACCCAGACGTGGGAGCATTCTGGAGATTAAAAATCGTACCGTTTCCTCGTCATCCATGACCAAAATTCGACCTTCTCCGGTGGTGGGCGAACCAGTAGCAATCATTTCACTTTCGGCGGGCACTGGAGTATCGGTTGCTGGCAGGTACACAGAGAATGTGCTACCGGCTCCAGGGGTTGACTCGACGCTGATGAAACCATCGTGATTTCTTATTATGGAATAGCAAATCGCTAATCCCAATCCACTGCCGCCAGCTTTCGAAGTGAAGTACGGGTCGAATAACTTTGCTAAATGTTCCTCCTTGATCCCCGAACCGTGATCGATAATCGAAATTTTTATGTACCGGCCTTCGGTGAGTGGCAATTCCGTCGACGAATCAATGAGGCGATTCTCCGCCGTAATTTTAATAGTGCCTCCATTCCGCATTGATTGCTCCGCGTTCGTCACCAGGTTATGCATAACCTGACTGATCTGTCCGTCATCGATCGCGACGGCCCATAAATCGTCGGGAATCGTCTCTTTCATGTTCACGCTTGATCCGCTGAGCGCCAAGTCCGCGGAGTCAACGATAACTTGGGAAATTGACATTGGCTTTTTAACCGGTGCGCCTCCGCAGGAAAACGTTAGTAGACGCTGCGTAAGATCCTTAGCACGTACAGACGCTTTTTCAGCAGCTAACAAATTTCGCAAATTCGGATCATTAGGACCGACAACTAATTTCATCATCGAAATATTTCCGATTATCCCAGTCAGAATGTTATTGAAATCGTGCGCGATTCCACCGGCCAGAATGCCGAGGGATTCGAGCTTTTGCGCCTTAGAGAGTTCCGCTTCCATTTGACGCAGCCGCGTAATATCTCGAAACACCAGGACAGCACCAATAACTTGACCGTCTCTGGAACGGATCGGCGCACAGCTATCGGCTATTAGGAGTTCGTTCCCGTCTTTTTGTATCAACAGGACATGACCCGTAAGATCTACAGCCTCCTTCCCTTCGAGCACTTCATCAATGGGATTTTTAGTTGGCTTCCGAGAGCTCTCGTTTTTCAACGGAAATATCTCGTGCACCAGTTTTCCCACCGCCTCATCACGTTGCCAACCGGTTAAATCCTCCGCCAGTTCGTTCATCAGAACTACGCGCCCATTCAGGTCTGTTGAAATAACACCATCGCCGATCGACCGAAGCGTTACCTCTAGTAATTCCGTTTCCTCAGCCAATTTGCGTTCCGCCTGCTTTCTTTCCGTAATATCGCGGAGGAATCCGGTAAAAATACGTTTGCCCTGCTTCGTATATTCGCCGAACGAGATCTCGAACGGGAAAAGTCTCCCACTTTTATGTAGGCCTTCAAACGTACGCCCTGTCCACGGAATGCTTCGAGTCCCTGTCTTTATATAATTGCCTATAGATCGATGATGTCCCGCCCGCAGGTTTTCCGGCATTAATTTCTCGAGCGGCTCACCTACTAGTTCATCGCGGGTGTACCCAAAAATTTCTTCAATTGCTCGGTTCGCGAGAAGTATAACGCTGTCTGTGTCTATCGAAATGATTCCATCGGTTGCTGTTTCGGCGAGAAGACGAAATTGTTCTTCGCTTTCTTTTACTCTTGATTCCATCGAACTTCTGTAAATCGCCATCTCGATTACTGTGCGAAGTTCGCGTTCATCGAAGGGCTTAAGCAGGTAACCGTGGGGTTCTGTTACCTTTGCACGGTCCAGTGTTGCTTTATCGGAGTATGCCGTGAGATAAATGACTGGAATATTCCATAGCTTCTTTATCTCCGCGGCAACCTGAATGCCGTCCATTTCGCCTTTAAGCATGATATCCATCAAAACAAGTTCTGGTTCGATTTTCTTCGCGATCTCGATCGCCTTCGCACCTGACGATGCGATCTCCGGCACATCGTAGCCCAGTGCAATTAGCTGATTCTGTAGGTCTTTGGCGACGATCGCTTCGTCTTCGACAACCAGTATTCGTAGATTTTCCAAGGTTCAATCCTAATTTATTCAGTGCAAAAGGTGATAGTGAAAGTTGTACCACACGCGTCTTCGATTTCGAGGGCCCCAGCAATCTGATCGGTGAGGGTTGCTACCAATTGTGTCCCCAGCGTGCTTGTTTCGCCGATATCGAAGTTCTTCGGCATCCCGACGCCGTTATCCTGGACCCACAGTTTACAGTCCCCAGTCTGCGTAATACGTGCCCCGACC
The DNA here is from genome assembly GCA_021772635.1 of Verrucomicrobiota bacterium. Classification (GTDB taxonomy): domain Bacteria; phylum Verrucomicrobiota; class Lentisphaeria; order JABSQK01; family JAJFLO01; genus JAJFLP01. The sequence continues at coordinate 37,931 of JAJFLP010000088.1, forward strand.
GTTATTTTTCCCGGTTCATTCTCAGGGAAGGCATACTTCAGTGCGTTCGTAACAAGTTCGTTAATAATTAATCCGCAGGGGATCGCGTACTTTACATCAAAGAAAACATCGACGACGTCAACCTCATACCTAATCGACGCGGTGTCTACATTATACACGCGGTACAAATAAACAACGAGATTTTCCGCGTATTTCTTAAAGTCGATCCGCGCGAGGTCTTCAGTTTGATAAAGCTTTTCGTGAATCAGAGCCATCGACCTAACTCGATTCTGGCTTTCCTGGAAAAGCGTCTCGACCTCAGGATCTTGGATCTTAGCTGCCTGCATATTAAGCAGACTGGTGATCACCTGAAGATTATTTTTGACACGATGATGAATTTCACTCAGAAGAACCACCTTTTCCTGGAGTGATGCAGTGATCGTTTCTTTCGCCTTATTGCGTGAGGTCACATCTTCCAGTGTTCCCACGTATCCCGTGACAGCGTCATTTTCGCCCGTCACCGCCGTTATCCGGGAATGCACCCAGCGATTTTCTTCCCCGGTAGATGTTATTTGATAGTCCCGAGAAAACTCTTCCACGTCGTCGAGCATCTTCTTGAATTCGTTGCGGACATCGTCTCGGTCGTCCGGGTGTACTGCGAGTAACCAACCGTCACCTTGACTCTCCTCAAAAGTGCGCTCCGTTATGACCTGCCATCGAGGGTTCGTATAAACACACTTTCCATCGATATCCCATTCACAAACGCCGACGGGGGAGAAGGCACTAAGGGATCGAAATCTTTTTTCCGCCTCCTCCGCTACGCTGCGCATTTCATCGTGGTCTTGCAGTAGATTGAGGGTTGCAATCCTCGCTTCCTGAACTTCTTGAATTCGAGCGCGCAATGATTTCTGGGCATTCTTTAGGTTTTCGCGTTCTCGTTCCAACTCTGATAGATAATTCTCAGCGACCTTCTCCGCTTCTTTTCTAGCAGAGATGTCCCGTATCAAACCCGTGTAGACCAAATCGTTTCCGGCTGTCCCGCGTGTAATCGTCAATTCAAGGGGAATTTCAGCGTTATCCTTTCTTCTGCCGACCAACTCTCTGGTGTAAGAAGAATCGTCGTCATCAGGTTCCCGGAGGCCCGCCAAGTTGGTCAAATAGTTTGGAGCCACAGTTCCGGGAGCTATAAGATTAATGGCCGGATGCCCAATGATTTCGTTGGCGGCGAATCCGAAGATCAACTCTGCACCCGGATTAAAACTCGTTAGCAGGCCGTCTTTGGTAAAGGTTATGATCCCTTCGCTGAGATTTCGTACGATCGCTTCCGTATTAGTGATTGCTTTTTGTAGCGCTTCCATCAATCGGTTATAGCGTGACGCGATCTGTCCGACTTCAGTAAACGGTTCCTCGGGAATTCGCACACTCAGATCTCTCGTTTTCGCTTGACTGTCCATCGTATACAGCAAGTCAAATAATTCAGATTTCGCACCGTGTTCGGAGACATTCAATCCAATATCCTCTTCTTCAGGAGTTACGCGGAAGGGTAGAAAAGAATCTATTAGACGAAACAGAATATAGGCGGTGGTGAAGGCCCATATGCCGCAGGCAGTTGCCCCTAGAACCTGAACTTGCAGTTGCGACCCCTGATCAAGTGCGGTGCCTAAATAATCGGGATTCCCGAACAGCGCAACCGCGATCGTTCCCCAGATCCCGGCCCCCAGGTGAACCGGGACTGCATTAACGGCGTCGTCGATTTTGTAATATTCCAATATCCACTGAAGTGCGAGCATCGCACAGCCGCCAATGCCGCCTATTGTTACCGCTGAAATTGGCGAAACCGCGTGGCATGCGGCGGTAATCGCCACGAGTCCGGCGAGTGCTCCGTTCATCAATAACGAAACGTCCGCGATCTTATTGATCCGCCAACCAATTGCCAAGCTTACGAGTGCACCGGAAGCGCCTGAGAGTACGGTATTGACGGCAATGACTGCTACGCGCGGCTCCATCGCCAGCGTGCTGCCGGCGTTAAAGCCGAACCATCCGATCCAAAGGAGGAGGACTCCAAGTACGGACATTGGTAAATTACTGCCGATAAACCGTCGAGGTTTTTCACCTTCCAAAAAACGCCCGCGTCGTGGGCCAATAACGATCAACGCTGCCAGCGCGAACCATCCACCGACACTGTGTACCGCCGTTGATCCGGCGAAATCTACAAATCCTCGCACCGCGAGCCAGCCCGATGGTTCGCCCGCTCCGACGCCATTCCAAACCCAGTGGCCAAATATCGGGTAGATTACGCCCGAAATAATCACCGTTGCGAGTATATAGCCTCTAAATCTCATTCGTTCGGCGACCGCACCGGAGAAGATGGTTGCCGCTGTCGCGCAAAACATAATCTGAAACAAGAAGAATGCGGCGCGCCAACTATCTTCGTGGAAACCAGTCGCGAACCAGCCCGTGAAACCTACCCACCCATTCCTTGACGCCCCGAACATCAAGGCGTAGCCGAACGCCCAGAATAGAAGCACGGATATAGCAAGGTCCGTCAGGTTTTTAGCCGCCACGTTTATATTGTTCTTAGAGCGAGTCAACCCCGCTTCCAGGCACGTGAAGCCTGCCTGCATCAGTAAGATCAGCGCCGAACACAATAAGATCCAGCCGATGTCCATCGGTGACGTCGTCATAAGGGCCTCCTGCGAAAGTATATTTGCTAATTTATTTCCCGTAGCTACAAGGGGTTTCGCTCGGTTTACGCAGAACTCGGCTGATCGCACGCGATTCTATTTCGCAACCCGCTCACGAATCCTGCTCCTTCTCTATATCTTTCAAATCATACCTCTCAGTCATTCCGTGCTCCGCCATGAGTCTATTGACTTCTTTCTTTAGCTCTATCATCTTCGATTCCCGGCGCACGGCGAAACGATTGAATTTCTGTAGCGCTGCACGGGCCAGTTCAGAGTCCTCCAACGCCTGTTTCACTTCTTGCGCTGCCTTTAATCGTTCGTCCACTTCATATTGCAATTTCTGATTCGTACTCTCAAGTTCAACCGTACGGATTGCGAGCGAATTCTCTGCGTTCCTACGTTGTTCAATCTCTAATTTTAAATCCTGATTGGCTTTGTCAGTCTCCTCCGCCAGTAACTCCGCAGTGCTGATACTCTGGCGGAGTCTGCGAATAACGATGAATAGTAGGCCCAGACCTATTCCGACAATAGAGATCATTAGTGTAACAGATTTCTTTATTGCGACTGAAACGTGCTTTTCCACAGCGTCTATCGGTAGAATAATTTCGAGTACACCGCGGACATCGCCTGTTTTCCAGTCCGTTTTCGGACTTTGGTCGTGTGTGTTATGACATTCGACGCAGCTGGCGCGCATTCGATCGGCGGTTGCGTAGCGTAGCGAGAGTTTTCCGTTTACGGTCTCGAAGCGCGAAACGGGAACCCCCGGATTTTTCCTCAGTTCGATAAGTGCATCTCTCTCAAATTTGTCGTGGGGGCCTCCATCTTTTCGCCACGGGAACGGGTAATTACTGTATAATCGTGATTTGGCGCTTCCCTTGTATTGGCCGATGCGCTCGCCGAGTTCCATGCTCAGCGTGGCCGGAAGTGGTACCGCGTGGTCTTTCTCCAGATAATCGTGGGTTACGATGGTTTGAGGACCAAGCCGGGAAACGACTTCGGAGGTGTATAAGGTCCTGAATTCCCGGAGAGCGGTAGAATGCAGAGTCGCGGATTCGATAGCGGCTTGTGTTTGGAGGGAATTCGTGAGTCTATAAAAGTGCCAAATAATAGCAGCGGAGGATAGGATCGCGAGGAAACTGAGAAAAAGCAGGGAATATCGGTCGAGGAGCTGGTTAAAACTGCTCCGATTCTTGTCGACGGGGACTGCCGATTTCGTCGCCGTATGGATATCAGGAGTTCGATTGGCACTGGTTTTCATGATATAAACTCCGGGAGCTTCCCATCGTAAGGTTCGCTTAAATTCAGCCCAGGAGTCTGTCGGACGTTAGGGATCGTCGCGAGAAAATAGATAAATTGAGCCCATTTTTCCCTGAAATAAGGCGAATCTTGGACATATTCAACGAAATGTCGGGAGGGAACGTTACGTTTATTGCGGTACGGCGTATGCCCATATACCGGATGCCTGGCGAGATTCCACTCCACCCAACGTCGATCGTCAACCTGTCTCGGCGCAGCTAAGCTTTAAGCAGTTGAAATTTTGAGTGTTTTTAATCTAACTGCGTATAAGATCTCGAACGATATTTCGATAACTCGAAGGCGTTCGGTATAAATGCTGTTCGAAAAGGGGGTCGAATACGAAATTCAAAACAAGGTACAATTTTCGAATTACAAAATAATCCAACCTTAAGAATTTTCCGCCCGTTACTATAACACTTAACAGGTCAATCCGGTAGCGCCTTATACGTTTCGTAATAATGTATTGCAAAACCGAGAAAATTCTCAATATCCCAAAAGGCGTCTGCAACCTCCTCCAACACTTCTTCCATTTCGCTTTTCGTCTTGCCGGCAAACGTTATCTTGCTCAGCATATTTTCCGTCGTATCGAATCCGGCGGCCAAGAGTTCTCCGCCGGACCTCTCCAGTAAAAACGGTGAGAATCCGTCAAATCTGCCGTCGCCGCGGATTACATCCCGTGCCGCACTTTCGACGTCTCCGAGATCCGTTTGCGTATCGTATCTGTGGGCGCCGAATACAGCAAACAACTTACCGAGCGACGAGTTAACATCGAGACGATCCCGTAAGTTTTGCGAGTGCGCAAGCCCGATCAGACTCGATCTCGGCGTATCAATACTTCGAACATGAAAACTATCGACTGTGCTGGACATACTGAACGGATTCTCCGAGTCGTCTTGAGAATTTCCGTTCCTTCCCTGCGAGACATAGATAAAACTTATGTCAGTAGGATCGTATTTGAAGGTCTCTACGCCGAGATATACTTTCTTGCCGACCTTATTCGCGTATCTGACTTCATCTTGCCCGTGCTTCACCATACCGTCCGCGCCACCCGCGAAGTTGCGGTAGTCCATGATGCCAATGTTGTCAACAATATCGATCAGATGTCGAGCGGCGTCCTGTGTTTTCCCATTGTACGATAGGACGTGTTTAAGATTTCCATCGTGATCTTTGGCTTCATCGAACCAGAACGGTATATCAATGCCATACACCAAATCGCTTGCCCGTGCCTTCAGAAGATCCATAATCTTCTGATTCAGGTCGAAAAACTGACGCAAGATGCTGTGCCCGGCGGGGCCGTTGAATCCGAGGAGTTGATATGGTTCGTTATCCAGGTGAATGCCATAGAAGCGTTCGGCTTGGGATCCGTTATTATTGAAATCGACGAGTGCGCGAACTTGAGCTAGAACCCGCGGATGATGGTCCGTTAGAACGAATTCAGGATAGCCGTCGAGAGCGTGAGATTTGATCCCTCTATTTCGTGCCTCTTTGATGAATGCCCGCAGTTCCGCCGGTTTCATGATTTCGCATTCGACGTCGACGGTTAAATCATTTATGAACTTGTAAGGGATTTGCAGGAAAATCTCGTTGACCTTCATTTTCTGGCAGAATTCAAAGAACTCCGCCCGATAGTTTTCCAACGACAGAAGGGGATCAACTTTCCAAACCCACATTGCCCGAACGAGCGGTCGACTATCTCCAGCTACTCGTGGCGGAGTGTCCGACACCGGAACAGCTGTTTTTACGTTTCTCTTAAAGTTTATATCGTCGATAAATACCGTCCCGTGTCCCTCTTCGGTAAAGTTAAAGACGAGGCAACTCGCGTTGTAATTGTAAAGTTTGAAATACTCGTATGGAACAACGACTTCTTGCCACTCCGTGGTAATCGGCCCTTTCAGAAACCGACTGACGAGTCCCCCCGGCTTCGAGTCCTCTTTATCGAGCCAAATCGGATCGGCCATCTGAATCATGAATTCTTCACCACCGCTTTGCCCTTTAACCCAAAATGATAATGTTGCATGCTTCGAAACATCAATATGTGTAACTTCCCGCTCGTCATCCTCGTCATCGAACAGATGCAGCCAAAGCCCACAGTAACCACTGTCGACTTTGTTGTACTTAACTTTAAGCGACCTTCCACCCGGCCCGCGCCCGGTGTTGCGTAAGAGGTGCAGCGTTGCTTCGGAGCCGCCCGCCGCAAAGTGGTTATAGTAGCCGTTTTGATCGGTAACAAGGCCTTCATCGAAATTCCAGATTGGAATGAGGTCGCCGTTATAAGATTTCGGCGTTTTCTTAGATTTCGCTGACGACCCTGATCCGGAAACGTGATCGGTCGATTCCGGCGTCTTAGCAGCAGACCGAATCCCCTCTGCTGTCTGTTTGAATTTTATATCGTCGATATAAATGATCCCCGTGCCTTGCTGGTCGAAATTAAATATCACGCGGCCTGCGTATGTTGTTGGGAGACCGAAATTTTCATACGGGATAATAACTTCCTGCCATTCCGTCGTAATCGGCCCTTCGATGTAGTCACTAACTACACCGCCTGGTCGGGAAGCATCATTATTTAATAACCCGCGATCCGCCAGCTCAATAGTCGCGTCTTCTCCTCCGGATTCTCCTTTAATCCAAAAAGACAGTAGTGGATACGGCGATGTGTCGACCCCGCGCCGCGCATCTGGGCGGTCGTCTTCGTTATATAGATTAACTCGAAATTCACACGCACCGGTCGCGGCATGGTCATACGCGATCTTAAGGCATCTGCCTGCCTTGCTGTGCCGGTCGCCGCGCTGCAAAAAATAACTGACCCTGGATTCGCCGTCGCTATGTTGGGTATAAGATCCGCCCTGTTCAGTCAATATGCCGGAGTCGAAGTTCGCGATAGAGATACTTCCCGTATTTACGTTACCGAAAGAGCACGACTGGAAGATGATGCTGAGAGAGACTAGAACCGTACCGAAATTATACGCTTGCCAGTACTTAATTCGTCGAATTTGTCCCGTTCTTGAGAGTAAGCGTGATAGATAACTCATCGTTCTATTTTCAACTTTCGTTTTGGTGGATCGTTCACTGAATTCATAGGCGATATCACGAAGAATTCGGTAAACGACACACTGGATTAGATTGACTTCGGCTCGATAGTTTGAGATGAATTTCGAAGTTTTATAAACACCGCGAAAGCTGCCGCGCGGTGGATACGATTTCGTGCGGTCGATTTAGCTGAACATTACGTCTCTTGCTGTCGCTGCCTTCATAAAATTTCGTGATGTCATTGTCGGAATCTCTCCGCGAAATACCCGACTTGGCCATCTGAAGGAATAACAAGTGATGTAAGAAATGAGAAAAGACCTGGACCAACCACAATTCCAATGAGAGAGGTCTATCTCCGGGAAGATATTTAGCTATGTATAAACTTTCTATTATGAACACATATCTTATTTTACCTAAATGAGTTACAAAGAACGTCGGATCTTAAAATATTCCAATATTTTTTCGCCCCGGCAACCTCCATAACTCATTTAGATTAGGCCTGATACATGCTCGCAGTCGAAACTTTATGCATAGATCAGGCTAGCCCCCGCCTAAACGAGCTATAATCCTATCTTTCCCCCCACGATTACAGCGTTTCCAAACGGGGTGTAACTTGTTAGATGTCAAAATACGCAGCGATGTTCCGTGATCTACAGCGGGAGTATGAGCTAATGTCAGCACAATAGCCTGATCTATGCATGAATTTTGTTGGGAGAAGTTGTAGAACTCTTGAGGTTAATGACTTGCGGGGGTTCTAAGGCTGACGGAATAGTGAACTATTTTAAAGTCTTAGGTTCTTTGTAAGTCATTAAGATCAGATGATATACGATTTCGCAGTAGAAATTCACGCATAGCTAGAACCTGAGGGTTCCTTTGGCGAATATCCCCCAATCACTCTTACTGATGTCCGGATATCGCGTGTATTCGAATCCAACTTTAGGTTCGAAACGAATGCCGATTTTACTTACCCATTGTTGCTCTAACTCCATACCAGCGGTGACGCGCGTGTAGTCACCGTCTTTGTCACCGAGAATTACCCGCAACGGAAATCCCAAGGCAAGAAATTCTGTGCCTTCTGTGAAACTGTTGTTGTAAAGGTCGTATACGAATACCCACGTTGGTTTGACGAGGAATTCATGGGCGTCGTAATTACCATCGCGAAAGCTGGATAAGAATCGGCGGTACTGCGAATTATAATTGAATAGTATATCGAGGTGTCCGCCACGGAGTCCAAGGAACTCTGCGGTTAAATTGGGTTTATAGTCGAATCGGATCGTCTCTGTCTTGAACGCCCGTTCTCGGCGCTGCAAACCAATTTCGTAGTGGTCAGACCGGCGGCCCCTGAATCGCGTAGGGTTTTCAGTTTCTATAGGCTTCTTAAACATGGAGAGCCGCAGGGAAATGCGCTGTTGATTAACCCGGTCGTCAAATAGAACATTCCCGACTTCCGTTCGATCGACTTCGCCTGACATGTTACCAGCGGTTAATTTGAGTGTATTAGTCCCGAAATACTGCGTAAGTACGGCATTAATATCGATCGTTTTGAACTCCTCTGTGGTAACGTCAAAATCTCTGCGTCGATCCCGGGATGTTACTTCACGATTAGACAATGTTGCTTCCAAGTTCAAATCTGTACGACCATTGATATAATAATTCTTTCCTACGAGCAGAGAAAGTCCCCGGAATTCCCCGTCAAAAGTTTCCCGCGGATCTTCTGTATTGAAGTTGATCGTATCAATATCAACTTCTGTCCAAGTTAATCGAAAGTACGGTAACTCCTCATTGTTAAACCGAAGCAATAATTTTCCTTCGTATATCGCTTCTTCCCGTCGTCTCGGAGCATGCTTTGCGAAGTCCAGTAATCTAGATTTCTGACCTTGGAGACTATCAATTCTTTCTTGAGCCGTGTCGAAATCCGCCTGTGTCAGCGCGTTGTCACGGCGTGCGGTAAAGAAAGTAATCCCCTCATTTATCGACGGAAGCCCCGTATTCAGAGATCGTTGTTGTAGATCCAGAAACGTGAGATGATCGTCTTCATCAATTGACGGTTTCCGAAATTCAATCGACTGCTCGTAGAATAAGGAGAACCCGTTTGTGGCGTAATTGTTATAGATCGGAATTCCATCCTTTCTGTCTCGGTGGAGTATCTTCAGAGAACGATTAAGGACCAGTACGAAGTCATCATCGTAGGCTTCTGGATCCGCCTCCACTAACTCGACGGCCCGGTAGTACTTCGCGGCCGCTTGTTCGAATAAACCACGATAACCTGCGAGGTAGTCACCATAGATTCGGTAGGCATAACCATTGGTCGGGTCGGTCTCAATCGCGGCTTCGAAAAGTGCGACCGCATACTCGCCGCTTCCTTCATCACGGCACTTGCCCGCGCCGCCTAAATAAATATTCGAAATTTCGCGTGGCACGAGTCCCCGCTCTTTCCCGATCTCTACCGCATCCATGGTATTATCGTACTCTATCTCACCGAGATTGATGAATGCGTCGTCTTCCGTTGGCCCGTCAGTATCGTCTCGGTATCCCGCGGTTAAGCTCTGAAAATCGCTGTCTTGCGATGAGATTTGTAACTTCGTAATAGATTCTCCGGAAGGATCGCGAAACGCTAAGACCGGATCACTTATCTGGATGGTGTCAAAATTCTGATCGGGAGACTCGGGTTTGGAAAAGAGAATTTTAACTATTTTTATCTGATTCCAGTCATCGTCTGTAAAATCGCGAGAATCGACGTCCGGTTTACTTTTGGTAAATCGTGAAACTGGGAAGACAAACTCCTGCCAACCCTGTGTAACAGTGTTCGCGTGCTCGCGGCGATATTCGACGTTCGCATCATCTGCGGTTGCGAGTCCAGCGAATATTCCTGGTCCACTCCCCGCGGTTGTCTTTGCTTTAAGCCGGATCTCCGCGAGTTCGTGTCCAGCTAGAACATTGGTTAGAGTGAACTGTGCTCCGGCGCCCCACGTCGCTTCGCTCCAGTCGATGTCGAACAATACTTCGTTGTTACGTTCGTACGCGACGGTACCGCGCACGCCCTCTCCGAAAATAACCCAACCGGCGTTCGGGCTATCTATGTTGAACAACTCCGTGACGTCATCTGCGTTACTTACGCCGGGGAAAAAAGCTGAGAGGAAGATTATTATTGCTAGTCTTTTTAGCATTGAAGGCACGATTGGGTTCGTTTTTATTTAGTCATTAATGAAGCGAAAGTGTCCGACAAATCGACAAGATAGAGATATCATACTGGTATTTATCGTGAATTTCACGCGGCCTCAGAATATAAAATTATACCTCTCGAAATCAAGTATAAACACCAGGTTCCGAAATATAGGCTGTAAAAAATAAGACTCCCGAAGAATTACGACACTCCGAAAACCTGAAGATGTTCGGTATAAATATTGTGGGGAGTCGATCGCGTGGTCTATCTTTAGGTTGTCTACAAATTCGACTGTCTGCAGTCTGCAATGTTAAACTAAGACCTTGACACCTTATAGGGTTCAATTATAATATCCGCTTCCGCGACTGGTAGCACCGTCCTGATCGGTTATCGAATCGCGCGCAGCAAGCGAGTTTACTTAACATCAACTCGCGACTTGAATATTTTCGTAATCAATCGTTTTACCGTGACTCCTCGCACGGTGCTCGTCAATACGTCAATCGACGTCGCTTCCCCGAATACTTCTAACAATTATCGGTAAGTGAATCATGGTTCAACTGACACCATTAGCAGGATGGGATTGGGCTGTTATCATTGTGTTTTTCATCGTCACAATGGGTATTGGCCTATACTTCTCCAAGCGCGCGACCGGGAGCCTAACGGAATATTTCGTTGCCGGTCGTAAGATGACGTGGTGGCTTGCTGGTACCTCAATAGTCGCGACCTCGTTCGCCGCCGACACCCCCCTCGTTATCGCCGGTTGGATGCGTACAGTCGGGCTCGAACGAAATTGGTTTTGGTGGGGCGGTATTATGGGGATGATGTTGTGTACCTTTTTCTTCGCTAGACTATGGCGACGCTCAAACTTAATTACGGACGTTGAGTTTAACGAGTTGAGGTACGGTGGTAGACCGGCTGCCGGGTTACGAATCTTTCACGCGAGTTACCGGTCCCTGATTCAAAACACACTGGTGATGGGCTGGGTAACCCTGGCGATGACGAAAATCATTGATGTGACCCTGGATATCCCCACGCTCGTATTCCTCAAAGGTCAGTTAGTGCCGACGCTGGTTGTAAAGGGTGCAGAGCTCTCTACATACATTGATATGGCAACAGTCATGCACTGGCCCATAATCGGAGAGGCTATTATTCCGGCGAAGGCAACTGGTATTATCGTCTGTTTATCGGTGGCGGCATTTTATAGTGCAATCAGCGGACTTTGGGGGGTGGTTGCGACTGACTTATTCCAGTTCACTTTCGCGATGACCGGGACGGTGATCCTTATGGTCATTGTACTCGTTGTTGCCAAGGGGCCCGTGAATATGGTAGACCAGGCAAGAACGGCGGTCCGCGAGGGTAGAATCATTAATAAAATGCCGTTTCCCCGACGAAGCGTTGACGTCGCGAAGCTCGAGAAAATCGTCGGTAAGTCAGCTAAGAGCAGTGAATCGGAGAAATCGAAAACGGCGCTGGCCGGCGAGCTATCGTCGTCCGTGACCGACATTGTTCTGAACGATGTTTTTCACACCAGCGAGAATCTGCGGTCGTTGATTAACGCTGGGATATTTAAGATTACTGACCGGAAATCGAATTATCTTTTGTGGACCGCAGATGGTAGGACTGAAGGTGACCTTCGAGTGCTTCTCGCCGAACTAAACATTGAATCGGTCGACGAATTTATTGAGGTTTGGGCGGAAGCGTACACGATCAGTGAGGTTAAGTTTTCAGATTCCGCAGCTGTCAAACGTATGATTACCGCTGGTATTATCGCATCCGATGATGAAAATAAAGTTAAGAACCGCCACCGACTCAATGTGGTTAGCCTACCAGATGCGGAAATTCGACGAAAACTTTCAGAGGCCGGGGTCACGGACACGAGCGAATTCTGGGCAGCCTGGCGTGGCGACCGCGTTGTCCCGGTTGCGAAGATCACCAATTTCTTGCCACCGTTCGATCTAAAGGGTGGTGGGTTAGTCGCGGTTTGGGCTCTTGTCGTTTTCCTTGGTCTTCAATGGTGGGCTGGTGGCGAGGGCGGCGGATTTCTCGCACAGCGGCTTTTTTCGTGTAAGGATGAAAAGCACTCGGTATTGGCAATGTTGTGGTTTAATCTTGCCCACTTTGTCATACGCCCTTGGCCATGGATCGTGGTCGGAATCGGGTCCCTGTTTCTGATACCAGACGTTACGGCTTATGGCGCGCATTACGACCAGGAGCATGCCTACGCGATAATGCTGATGAAGTATCTCCCGATTGGCTTGAAGGGATTAATGGTCGCAGCGTTGATGGCTGCGTACATGTCCACTATATCGACGCATGTGAATTTCGGTGCATCCTATGTTGTGAACGATCTCTATAATCGATTTTTATCGTCGAGTAATGACGAGGCGAAGCAAATTAGGATATCACAAATCGTATCAGTTTTATTGGCTGTTTTGGCCGGAATCTGCGCGTTCTTTATGAAGACTATTGACCAGGGGTGGTTTCTAATGTTCGAATTAATGTCAGGTGTAGGGTTTGTGGTGTTGCTCCGCTGGTATTGGTGGCGGATAAGTGCTTGGTCCGAGTTAGCCGCAATGTCGTCGTCGTTGCTGATGTATTTTCTACTGAATAAAACCCAATGCTTTCACGTCGTATTCTCCTGGATCGATGCCCCAGTCTATTTACTCAATGAATATCCTGTCCGCTTCACGATTAACCTGCTATTTACCAGCGTATTCTGGATTATCGTGACATTCGTGACTCCGCCGGAAAAAGAAGCACATCTGATCGAATTCTATAAACGGGTACAGCCTGCAGGTTGGTGGGCGCCGATAGCAGAGAAAGCGGGTAACCCTAATCATCTCACGATCGGCTGGCTCGAATGGGCGTGTTGGGGGTTGGGCGTAAGCGGGCTGTTCGCGATGATTGCGTGTCTGGGAAAGGCGTGTCTTGGATTCTATTTCGAAAGTTTTATTTATTCGATATACTCGATATTTGCCACGGTCGCCCTATTCAAGCTCATCGGACGAATGGACTGGTCAGCTATAGAGATAGCGGAAGAACAAACTTAACCATCATCTGCCGTTCGTGAAATTCAGTAATTGAAAGTTCACGGTTTAAGGTTGGAAATCTGTGTCCGTCTCCCCCATCAAAACTAAATCGAAATCACACCCATCCCATCGAAAATGAGCCCGTGGGACGACTAATCGGAGTCGAAATCGCTATCGAAATCGTTGTTTAGTTTTTGTGCGAGTCAGTTGCTTATAGCCAAGGAACAAGGAGGAACGATCCCGATTTCGATTTCGAAAAAAAGAGTACACGGATCGATTCCCATAGGGTAGCAGGTGAAAATGCACACTGCTTGTTTTCTGAAAATTCCATATTTGAGGCTATCCATTGGCGAAATCTGCCGATTTTGGATCTCTATGGCATCACAGTAAATCGAAAATTAAGTCCCTTAGTTTTTAACCCCGATACCTCGCCTGTCTCGTCGTAGTTCTGTTGTCCAGCAAAACGAGAGCGACGGCGGAAACTGTTGACCCATTCCTACGCCATTAAGAGATTTTCCCAGATACGGTTGTACAGCGGCGATAGTTCCTCCGGTAACCGTTTCGTAAATTCAATTCGCCTAAAGTCCTGGTTCGTCGGATAGATAATTCTGTTCCGCGCGATTCTCCCCTTAATAAAACCATCAACTGCTTTTTGATTTGCTGTCGCGTAGGCAGTGGCATTCGAATTTCTCCCAGCGATTTCGGGACGATGTAGGTAATTAATGAACGCCTGTGCCGTAATACTGTGTTTGGCGGCTTTCGGAACGCACAGATTGTCGAACCACCCAGTCACGCCCTCCGCGGGGATAAAGGGCTTAATCGATGGGCTCTGCCAACTCGCCTTGACTACTTCTCCATTCCAACCACTTGCAACGACAATTTCGTCTGAAAGCATCGCAGCTTTTTGCCCATCACCTGGATAAAACGCCCGTATATGTGGTTTCAACTTCATCAGAAGACCCCCGGCTTCACGGATTCGTCGCCGATCGTGGGTATTTACTGAGTATCCAAGGGAGCTGAGCGCTGCGGAAATTACCTCCTTCTTCTCGTTTGTAAAACCGATCCTCCCCGAATATCGTCTCGGTCCGCTGTCGAATATGAGACGCCAACTCCCGGTATTTGAATCGTCGCGCGTCGCCCTCATATTGCGCATCATGCACATTGTTCCCCAGCTCATTGCGACGGTGAACTTATTGCCCGGATCAAAGTCTGTGTTTACGTAATGCGGTGTTAAGTTCTTGAAGTTCGGAATGTTGTCGAAATTTAACGGTGCCAGTAAGCCTTCCTCAATATATGTCGGGACAAAACTGTGAGTTGGACAGATGCAGTCGTACGCGGTCCCCGGTTGTCGTACTGCATCCAGCAGTTTAGCATCCGTTGAATAGCTTTCGTAGAGAACTTTGACGCCGAACTCCCATTCGAATTCTGGAATTGTATCCGGGTGAAAAATCCCATCCCAGCAATAAATATGCAGGTGTCCGCCTTCTTTCCTAATTCCCTCCAAGACAGCGGAGTTTTCGGTTTCATCTGCGTGTGCCAGGTTCGGTATCCGCAGCACATCCATTAGCACTGCTGCGGAAACGCCGAGTGCCGATCCTCGTTTTAAGAACTCGCGTCTGGATATACGTAGCTCGACGAGTTTTTCGACTTCGATATCAAATTTTCCTCTCTGTTTTCGATCCAGAAATTTCATCGTCAGTGATTCCTTGCTTAGAGTTATGTCCCGGCTGCCCGGACAGATCATCAGCAGAATTCTTGTTTCCCAGCTACGAAAGAATTCACACTTTTTACTTAATCGTTGTCATTAACAAATCCCGGATCGCTCTCGCGGCGATCAATATAAAGATATACCGAACGTCTGTAGATTCTCGAAAATCGCTCGGAGTCTCTTACGCAATCAATTTGAAGTCATCTCTCTCCGCACGAGCGGAGTCTCAGTAATCCGGACCGCACTCTCAGAGTCCGCTCGTGCGGACCGCATACGCCAGAGTCTCGGGTAATCCGGACCGAAAATTGTACCGGCTGCGGTATATTAATTGACAGTCGAAGTCTAAATCGCAAGCAACAAAATTTTTCTTGGGAATGGACGAACTACACTACCGCGCGTGCTCCGGCGGCATTGGAAATGAGTTGTACATGGGAGCTTAAAACATACCAATGCAATTAATCTTTAAGAAATCAAACGAACCACCCGGCGACAAGCTCACGAGGCATCAATTTTGTGTGTGGGATCAGATTCTTGACAACCGACTTGCGGCACGGCTGGAATGAGATAGTTCGCCAACGGCGAGACCCAATTCCAGCGAACTTTTCATTGGATTTCCTTCGTAATCGTACTCGAAATCATAATCGTAATCTCTTTCTAAATTTCACCTCGAAAAACTAGAAAGATTATGATTACGAGTACGAGTAAGATTACGAATCGGAATGTTGTCGAAATTTAACGGTGCCAGTGTTGTCGATGCGCGATAGTCCGTCGAGAATTAACACACTGGAGGGATCCGTATTCCGGAACAGCCGAGGGTGCGTCGACGCGGCTGAAAATCGGGCCGCTTGACTTGCAGTCTACAGTAGCTTGGTTACATTAATAACGCATGACCACATACGGAAATCTAAAACAACGGGGTAGCGATCATGATATTCGGCAGGTATAACCTACATGCTATTAACCAGAAATCGCGGTGCGAGCCGAATCCAAGTAGTCGCTTGTGCTCGATTTCGTCGGCGAAGTTTGAAAAATCGACTGTTTACTATCTTACGTTCCTCGCGTTCGCCTTCGTCCTTAACCTCGGCGCTGTCGGCGGGGAACTTTTGATTGATCCAGACCATCGTCGCGGAGGATGGCAGGGATTCGGGACGGGTCTCGACGACGCGGGTTTTGATAAAGGGAAGAACGAGATCGTTCTTCAAGTAAATTGGGCACGCGCATCTTGGGGTGTCGGGGTCATGCACACCCTGGAAAATCCGGTCGACGGCCGCGCGATCTATGCGATTCGCGTCAAAGTAAAGTCGCGAAAAGGAAGCAAAACGAAAATCTACGCAGGCCTGGCTACCAAGGAAGACGCAACCATGGAGTTGCCGCGGGAAAAATCCATCGCGGTAACGGACCAGTGGCAGATTATTGAGTTTCCGATATCCGAAATGATCTTCAAAAAGCCGGAATTAACTTCCCAGAAATTCGGGCCCGACGATTGGGAGAAACTACAAATCGTCAAACTACTGTTCACCCGTCAGAATAATAATGATTCGAAGGATACAATCTATATAGCAAAGCCCAAGATTGTTTATAGCAAATAATATCGGCTTAAATTCGATGCTTCGTTATCGGCCCCGCGCTGCGTAGATAAATCTAAGTCGCCCTGTAATTGGGACCGCGTATAGTTTATCAATCCGCTCCCGTTAAGACATTGCTTCATTCCCCCAGTTTCGTCACCCCTCGGATTCCTTCCCTCAGTACACCCTGCCTAGAATGTGGATCTCGCACGGGTGCCACAGCCCTGCTTTTATCTAATTTCCGAAACAACTTTGTTTGGCCAATTCATATCGTTCAAATAAAGCGATCGATCGGTTGAATTTTAAGTCGTTGCGTCTATAATTTAACTTCCGCGACCAGAATTTATTTAGCGTCCGCGGGCGCGAATTTCCGTAACTGTTTTGTGGTAAAATGGTTGCAAATTTCTCGCATCCCCATCAGCTGAAACCATTCAAATGACGACAGTCCGGAACTCCGATGTTTTTGCGAATGCTTTGGCAGACCATTGCGAGTCAAATTTAGGCTGCGTGGGGTTGAATCCGGAACAAAAATCCGGTCAGGTGTATGTATCGTCGTCGGTCCATCGTAGAGAAACTATGAGACTGGAGCTTCGGCGCGTGTCAGTGAACGCAAGGTCGCCCTGCGATTTCCCAGGAGTTCTGTCCCCAATATACTGTCTCCAGGGGTTCATTGGCTGAGAACGAAACTCGCCACTATTATCAGAAAAACTATTCAGTTGGATCTCTATTGATGCGGACCGACAATATGAAAATAAAGAGCCGCTTGCAAAAGTATCTTTGGCCGCGCGCCATTCTATTTCGGATTCACAGGTGGTTTTGTCGCACGGCGTGCGATGCAGTAGCATCGTATCTATTTGGTGAAACTTGCTGTGATTCGAAAGAGATTGGCGCCCAATGGGTTGCGACGCATGAGTGGCATCTTCTCTCCGCAACCAGAGAGTATAGACCTTCGGGTATGTACATCTCCGGTTGCAAAGAGAATCTGCCGATCATGCGTTCGCAACGCGGCTCAAATAGACTTTTGCAAGTGGCTCTAAAGTTTGCCATACTTTCGCTAGTATACCTTTTAACGCCGCTTACGTTTGCTGATTTTACGACTCCATACGATGCGAATGTAGATCGCGTGCCCTCCTATTCTCCTGCCGTGGCTATCTCAGAAGATGGCGGCGATCAAGTCTATCACCTCGCGTTTTACAAACGTTTCGGCGAACTTAACGAACAGCAAGTGTACTATTCCCGCAGTACTCTTAATGGGATTTCCGGGAGCTGGTCCGATCCGACACCAATTTTTAATAGCGTTTCTGTCGCGGATAACACCGAAACACCGAGAGACGTAGCGATTGCTGCTAATGGTACTACTATTCTTATAGTGTGGCAGCAGCAAACAAAGATATTCGTTGCCCGCAGTAGTGACAGTGGGGTAACTTTTGGTAGTTCTTTTGAAGTATCTTCCGGAACAGCCAATTTTAGACGCTTGCCCGATATTAAGGTTGACGGCAATGGTCGATTCCATATGGTTTGGACGGAAAGCGTCGATGTTGGTATTACGACGAAGTATACAACCAGTGCCACTGGAACAGACGGTACGTGGAGCGCACCTGCAGATGCTCTTGATGCAGCTACCTTAAGAAGTACACTGGTTATAGACGATACCAACGATCGAATAGTAGTGGCGGCCCACCAAATTGCCACGACGCATCGAATTCAGACCAGGAGTAAATCGAGAGATCCGAGTGCAAGCTGGGGGACAACGACGGGTATTGCGCTGGGTAGCGACAAAGACGCTTACATGCGGATGACGATCGATCAGAACGATGATCGTATATACCTGATATACACCGATAATATTAGCGATAATCCTAATTCATCAGGTAATGATCCGATACTTGTAAGATCATCGCAAGATCAAGGGGCGACCTGGTCTTCGTCGGTAGAAATCGGGCAGGGGTATATGCCGGCAATTGCCGCGACGGCAGCGGACGAGTTAATCGCAGTGTGGTATGACCCGGATACGACGGACGCTACCGTCGGGAATATTCGTTTCCGGCGGGCGACCTTGCCTGCCATAACTATTTCGGATTGGGCGACTGCTGAGGTTCGAAATACCGATCCAGCCCACCAAATACACTTTCAAACCTCTTGGTCGAATATCGATTTTCTGCTTGGACTCCCCGGTGTAGTTTCAGAGAGTATTCGAACCACAGTCTTTTGGGTTGACGCGGCGTCAGGAGAAGAAGGCGTCGTCATGACCCAGGAACTCGCAGCCGACATCTGCAGCGCGTCCGTTTCAAGTTTCTCACTGGATGTGGCTGTATCGCCGTTTTCGGAGGCGACATTTTCGGTAAAGATCACAGCGCTCGCGGCGGGCCAGGCCATCGGTACCGATGCAGATCCGTGTGTTGCTGATTTCGGAGTCATTACCGTTGCTGCGGATAACGGAACGTTCACGTCTACCCTGGGCACGATCTCGGTGACCTCCAGCCCCTTCACGTTCAACGGTTTCCTTGACACGGCCGGGACAACAACTTTAACCGCATCGCTTGCGTCCGATTCGTCGATCAACGGATCAAGCAACTCTTTCGTCGTTCAAGACACAGAACCAGCCGAAAGCGAATTGGATTTTCTCGTCTCCCAAATTGATAGTCAGACCAATCTCGTCGTCACCGTTTTTAACGAAGACGCACCAGACGATACTGCACACATTTACTCGAATGCGCTGGCGGTAATCGCTTTTGTTCATAAAGGAGTTTTAGCCGCATCCCCAGATTCAGCATACACCGATCGCGCGCGTAACATTTTGACGGCCCTCCAGTCCCTTCAGATCAGCAGCACGTTTGACACAACCCCGTCAATGGCAGGCAATGACGGTGGTTTCAGGGATGCTTACAATCCCAATGACCTTGACCCGACTTCCAGCGGATTTCTTAATGTACCTGTCACTACCGGGAATAATGCATGGGTATTGATGGCGATTAATTATTACGCTGTTTATACCAGCGATAGCCAGTTCCTCGACATGGCGCGAAAACTTGGCGGTTTTCTGCAGGAACGGCAGGAAAGCGGCGGGGTCAATAACGGAGGCGTATATTCTCGCGATACGAATACCGAAACGTTCGTCACCGAGCACCAGGCGCAAGCCTTTTCTGGATTATTTTACTTATCTGAGATCGATGATACCACCCCCGACCCATACGCGTCGGACGCGAATGACATAAAACTTTTTATGCTAAGCCGCCTGCTGGACACCGATCCAAATGATTCGTTGTCACTCCAGCGATTCGATATAGCCGAAGGGCGCAGCGATAATACATCGTTAGACGCGCAAACCACCTCGTTTTTGACATTTCCCGGGCCGATTGTTAACGACGGCGCCAATGATATTGACGTATCGACCGCGCTGGATTTTGCATTTAATTATATCGACAAGGAGCAGACTTTTCGCGGCAGGACAATTCAGGGAGCAACGTTCAGGCAGGACGACCCGGATCTCAATTGTCAAGCCGTCCAATTCGTATGGATCGAAGGCTCCGCCCAACTAGCCTTGGCCGTTGCTGAACTGGATGATGCTGGGCAGGCAGCGACTGCAGATTTAACAGAGCGGAATACCCTCCTTGAAAACATCCGTAAGGTCCGCGACCCTTCTGGCGGGTATCCGACGCACCTAGGGGCTCAGAAGACTTGTGTTGCCCTTGACGTAGACGGTATAGAAAATGATCAGGAAACCGTGGGGGATAGCGAAATTAATGTTGCACCGACGGCGTGGTCATATATGAATAAGGTCGATCCGTTTCTCAACCCATATACGCTGGATCCTGTATTAATCGTGACGCAGACCGAAGTTTTTGACTCGATGTCGTCGGCAACGATTAAACTCACCGCAAGTTTACGTCAGGCGACCAGTGTGTCGGGCCAAAGTATCACGTTTGCTATCACTGATGGTGGTGGAGGCCTTGGGGCAACCGGGGCCGGAACCGCAACTTCATTAACCGTGCAGACCGACTCTACTGGGGACGTTTCGATTTTTTACGACTCCCCAGATTCGCCGGATATCGCCAAAATCACGGTCACGGCGGTTGGCTCCCAAGCGGCCGCCAAGGAAATCTACGTCCTGACCGGGTTCGTCGAAAACTTTGAACTTGGCGTGAATGCGGGAGGTACGTTGAAGCTTTTCGGGAATGCCCGCGATGAAGCGGTTGCCCTTATACAAAGTCAAGATGCGACCATGCAACCTTTGAGTCGTCCGAGTAGCGGAAACTTTGTGGCGGCACTGGCGACAACGAGCGCGGGCTTTACTGCAGAGAACCCTTCTATAACACTTCGAAAGACCTTCACTTCTTCCATATCAAGCGGCGGTGCTGCGTCTAATGCAATCGACGCATCGAATTTCAACGCGATTTCGTATTGGGCACGAAATTCTGTGGCTACAATATCTCAGACCTATGTTCAATTGACTATAGGCGACGGAGGCGGCACGAACGGCCAAACGGGTAGTACTTGGCGGCAAACCGTTTTTACTGATCTTTCTCAAAATTGGGCGCGTACCGTCGTAAACTTGGACGCCACTGGCTTTACCAGAATTATTTCAAATTCAACTGACGGGGGGGATTTCGACCGGAGTCAGATAACACGTGTCGAGATCGTCTATGTAAGTAATGGCTTCATCCAGGTCCAACAGACAATGTACGTTGACGATATAAATTTCTTCTCCAACGATATTATTTTGATCGCTTATGTTGATCGGACATTCACACAGAGTGGAAGTAATCAAATTACACGAATTCTCGCAACGGTGACGAATAATGATCAGCTTAAAGATGGTGTTACCCTGAGTTTGTCATCAACAGGCACCGGAGCGGTCGCGTTTCCAAACGGAAACGTGACAGGCCAGGGAGGTAACCCAACGGGACAGGTGATATTTACGTACACAGCACCAACCAGCTCACAGGTGGCAAAATTTACGGTCAATATTTCCAATTAGACGACGGTTCCATATTAACGACACCGTTCATGGGACCTCTGAGAAGGCCGTCCTAATCAGAACGTAGTCAATCGAATTGGAGCTTACAAAAATATTAAAAAACGAATCATCGAATTGGTTCACCTAGACAGTGAACGTAACGCTTTTTAATTACATAAGAGTTATAAATAAAGAAGGAGGTCAATCAAGAGATTTAAGTCAACATAAACACAGCATGATGAATCGATTTAGTCAATTCGTCAAACCAATAATCGAGTGTGTGTTTAAGCGTTTTAGACGTAATAAAGCGCCCACATCCTCGGTCATTCTGAGAAACGCAGAATTCGCTGCGGTCCTCAAAACAATTAATGGTACCAAAATATATAGGAGATAGAAAGAGTCATGAAAAAACACAAATTTCTACTGTTAAACTTATTATTGGGTTTCGTTTTATTCGGAGTTCAAAGCGCTTTAGCGCAGGGGATTAGCGATCCTGACACTCAGCCTGTCACCACGTTTTTGCTGGTCGACTTTGTCGATAACTTCGAAAACGGTGTTAATGCCGGTGGTGTCCTGAAGGTGTTTGGTAACGAAAATGTCCGCGACGACTCTGCCGATACAACAGCGGAATCTTCCGGACGGATGGGAACTGACACCGCGTTTCGGTTGAAGACAGCCGCTACCGGCTTCGGATTGGCCGCCGATGGCGAGAATTTCGTCGGTTTTTCAAAGGATATAAACGATATTCTTCTATCCGATGGATCTCAAGCAAAGATCGACGCGAGCAGTTTCAACGCGCTCTCATATTTCTTTAAGCCGGTAAGCTCATTTGCCGGTACAGAGATCGAGGTTGGTATCCAGTTGGTGATCGGTGATGGCGGGGATACGACGCCCGCCAATACCACCGACAGCTTTACCGGTAGTACGTGGACCCAGACAGACGGCGTTCGGCTAGCAGGTATTACCAATCCTGGCAATAACAACGGTTTCACGAGAGTGGTCACGAACTTGATCGGTAGCGTCGCTGGCGAGACGGCGGGATTCCAACGAGTCGTAGGACCGACGGTTGGGACCGACCAGGAAACGTTGAATTCGACGCTGTTAGCAGATATTTCAGCTGTTAATATCGTGTTGTCAACGAATAACGATGGTACTGACGTTGCAAGCGTTGCTAGAGAGATACTGGTCGACGACATCAACTTCTTCGAGAACCTGACCGTTGAGCTGGCTGTTGTGAATAGCGTGTTCGCGAAAAGCGGATCCGGTTTTGTGTTCGACCTACTTGCCACAGCAAAGCAGAGCGGAGCCCTGGCGAATAATATAAATTTGACGGTTACAACGACCGGCGCAGGAACCTTAGCACTCCCCAACGGCGGTGAGACAGGTGTTGGTGGTAATCCAACTGGTCAGGTAGCGATACAATATACTGTTTCCAGCATTGCCGAAATTGCTGAGATTAAGGTTGAAGTTCAGTAAACTGCAGGCGACGACCATTTCCCGTGTTGGTGGATCCTATAATTGTTGTAAATAATTGTAGGGCCCTGAATTATCGGGGTTGATCGCGTTCGGGGAATCCACCGTAGCGCCGAGGTAAAACTCGATCGCTAGGTACGACCTCGGACGGACTGTAGTCCAATCCTGTTTCTGTTAACCTTGCTATTCACCGTACGTGAATCCTACGTATATCGGTGAGAAGTGTAGAGGTACGTTCACAATTGTGTTCTTTAGTAAATAATTTATTCTTTCGATCTGTCCGAATACTGCAAGTAGTGCTGTCTTCTCTATGTATTTCCGCGGTTGTTTTTAGTTTATTTTCAATGACCGCGGAAACGACTTTGGCACAAGGCGCAGATCCAATGTCATCAGCGTCTGCGTTGTTGTTGATCGACATCATAGATAATTTCGAATTCGGTCTATCAACAAATACCAGCTCGTACATTCAGTTCGGTGAGGATACGAGTCCGTTGGCGATTGTTAATGATGGCGTTAACGATAGTAATTCTGCAGTTCGTCTTGAGACTGGCGATAGCGGATTTACCAGCGACAACCAATTCATCGGTTTTAGCAAGGAATTCGCATTTCCGATCGATACGTCGGGATTCTCTCATATTGCCTACTTCGCACGCTCGCCCAATACGGATGATACGTCACGGTTCGTGGTTATCGAACTGGTTGTTGGCGAAGGTGGACAGGAATCCGGACAGACCGGGAGCACCTGGACCCAACAGGGAAATACGCGCCACACACTCGCTGAATTGGGTGCCGATTATACCCGAGTATTGGTCCCGTTGGATACTGCTAGCGGTTTTTTCCGGACCGCCGGCAGCGGAGAATTAGTGCTCGATCTTTCGAATATTACGAGGATCAATATCGTGATGGTCCGAGGGTTTGGAGCGAATGCAACCTCGAAGAGAACGGTCGTTGTGGACGATATCGTCTTTCTTGATCTGAGCTCCCCGCATTCGCTGTCTGTACAATCGGATCCGATCAGCGGTGTCGATGTATCAGGAACGGTCAACGGGACCACGCCGATTGCGGATATTCCTGTCGCCGATAGCGAACAGGTCACGCTGGAGGTTGATCCCAACGTTTCGGTCGGTAATACGCAACATATTTTTTCCCGCTGGGAGATCAACGGTATCGAACAATCGCCGTTAGATACAGTCGCGACGTTCACGATGTATCAAGATACCACTGCGGTCGCCGTGTACGCCGCCGCGGTTAAGCATACCTTGACGGTTTCGACCGCGCCGGATTCGAGCACCCAAATCAACGGAAATCCCGCCGGAATTACGTCATACCAGGAGATGATCAGTGACGGAGCCGCGGTCACTCTGAATGCACCCGAACAGAGCCAAATAAGCGGTACCCCGCATTCGTTCATTCAATGGCGAATAAATGGTCAGGCACAGGACCTGCTGGTAAATACAGTAACTTTTCCGGTTACAACCGACACCACTGCAGTTGCGGAATACGATAGTCGGAACGTTGTTACAGTTTCCTCAACGCCGGTTGATAATCTCACGATTGCAGGCAATGACGCAGCGTTCTCAGGCACGACTGACTACGTGGTATTTGTCGATGACGGCACCGCGATGCAGCTGACTGCGCCGATGGATGTCCCGTCGTTGGGTATTAATTTCGTTCGGTGGACGGTTACTCGCGGTGCCGTGACGACCGCGGAGCCCGACGGAAACCGAACCGTTTCGATTACGAATATCAATGAAAATGTAGTTGCCCTTGCTGTTTTTGAATCAATCCTATCCTTGTCCGACGGGTGGAATCTTTTATCAGTTCCCGTCGCGACCTCGGATTCTATCGACCAGCTCTTCCCAGGGACGGTAAACAGGCGTGCGGTATGGCGATGGGACAATGAAAAATTCCGGGTAGTCCCGGCCAATGATAATTTACAGGTATTCGATGGGCATTGGATATTCAGCAGCCAAGATGATTTGCAGATCAAGCCGGACGGCACCGTTCCCGGAACAACAACTGTAACGCTCCAACCCGGCTGGAATTTATTCGGCATCGCTGGCCATTCGCCGGGGCCTCCTCCGTTCGGCCGAAATGTAATCGGCGATATTTGGGGATGGGACGCCGACGGGCAGGCGTTCATAAAGATTGATAGCGAATTCCTTCCGATTCATAAAAAAGGCCGCCTATTTCCAGGAAAAGGTTACTGGGTCTACCTACTCGACAGCCAATCGGTGAACCTGATCGGTGAATAGAGTACTCTAAAGCGATTCGGAGACTCTTCCTTTCGTATCAATCTTGCTTTCCAAACTATTTATACTGATTGCCTTCGAGTTTTCCGCGATCGCCTAGCCATCCGCCACATGATCTATATTAACTCCAGTCAGGTTTTCGACAAGTTTTCTAAAATCTTTGCCTACCGTGATCCCGCGCCTGCGGGATCGAAAATTCGACTGCTTGCAGTCTATATTCGACGCTTCGTACGAGATATCGCAATCTTGACAGTTTTTTCCATGTCTTTGTGCTGTGCTGGAAACGGCGATGCTTTGTGGATATGGGGGATGGGACCGAAAATTATCAACGGTTCCGGGGAGGCCGATCGGATAAACTTTTATAGCTTCTTAACGGCGCCGCACGGTGACCCCAGCGCCCGAATTACGACACTATTTACGTTCGTTTCCGCAAATAATTACGACGACGTATGCTTAGATGAGATAGACAAATGCCGTGTGCATCATCCGACTAAGGTCCGCGAGTTCATTGCAGATGCACATAGTCGTGGCTTAGAGGTTCATTATCTCGACGGAGATCCGGTTTGGTCATTGTCCGCGCCGCACAATCGAGCGGCGGTCGGGTTGCTCAGCGCCGTTTTCGAATATAACGAGAATAGCGCAGTAGAAGAGCGCTTCGACGCGATTCAAATGGACGTCGAACCGTATGTCTTGGACACGAGTCATCCGCTGTCATGGGCGGCAGATACATTGGAAGTGTGGAATCAGTACCTTCTTAATCTTCGCGACTGGCAGTCCCGAGTTAATCGGCACAACGAGAAAACCGGAGATAACTTAAAACTTGGGGTCGCGATTCCATTTTGGTGGCAAGCTGACGTACCTCCGACAGAGGTCGATCACCGCAAGATTCAGGACATCGTTGACTACATTGCGATTATGGCATACGACACCCGGTCTGACAGTAGTGGTCGCCCGTATGTTATTGATCTCGTCGGAACAGAGATTCGGTATGCTGACGATCTCGGAAAGGGTGGTAAAGGCAACCTTGCGACCGGCCATCGCGTCTACGTAGGACTGGAGGCAATTGACGTAACTTGGAAGGAGCGCGAATCGGCGTCTTTTCAACGATATATGTACCCGCATTCGACATCGTTTTTCACGAGAACGCACGAAGAAATGCGAAAGACGGTAGCATTTGTTGTGGACGAATTCGCTAACGAATCAGATCCGAAACGGTACTTCTCCAGCTTCGCAGGACTTGCTTACCATTACTATGAAGATCTTGATGTCGGCGAGACCGCGTTTCGTTCGCTCCGCTCCGAAAATAGCAACCGCGCACCTGTCTGTTTTCTTACCTTTCCGTCCGGGAAGGAAATTATTTCCAATTCCGGTGACCTTCTTATAGAATACGATGCAACGGATCCCGACGGAGATCCGCTTAGTATCGAATTGTACATCAGCGATGACTCTGGGGTAAGTTGGCAGCCGCTGCTTCCGGAGGATACAGCAGGCGAATCGATTTTTATTAACGATGGCCAATATCTTATGCAAACCAATCGATATCCCCCGGGTAAGGCATACCGGCTTATGCTTACCGCCTCAGAGACAAACTCTCAAGGGCTTTCAGGCTTCGATCGCTCCGACTTTGATTTCGAGATAGAGAGTACCCGAATCGACCAACGTTCCCCCTCAGCAGAAGGTGCCCGGATCAGCCTTGATCCAGATGTCGATCATCCGACAGGACGCTTTCGTATAAACTGGACTCCGTTTCAGGATGACTCGGGAATTCACGGATATTTTTACTCGCTAGCGGACCCGTCCGAGCCCAAAAAGGCGCTGTTCACTCGTGCACTTTCCGGGTATCTGACAACCGAAAGAATCGGTTACGTTCCCGTTTACCTGTGGGCCGTCGATTACAGCGGTAACCGATCGGCTCCGATTAGGAAGATGATACAGATCTATAGCGATGTGGATAACGATCTCGTAGCGGATATAGACGACAGCGATATCGATGGCGACGGGGTGGGCAATCGCGAGGAGTCGCAAAACGCCTCCGACGCAACCGACCAGTCGCGTTACCCTGCAGCTACGAGGGTAGGTGTGTGGAGGTTTAACGACCGGACACTTGAAAACTCGGATCACCTCCGGAGTTCTCTGTCCAATATTTCGGGCACAGTGGCTTTCTCCGCACGCGACCACCGCGGAGAAGACATTGTACTAGACCTAACCGGCGTTTCCGAATCATCACCTAAGCTCTCGTTCGATTCGGATATTACACCCGCCGGGTATACCGCGATTACGGTTGAAATGTGGATACAACCCGAGCGCGACGATGAGGTCGTCTATATACCGCTCGCATTCGATGGAGACATCGATCTGGGACTATCATTCTTATTGCAAAATGATTCCGGAAATTTATCGTTACGTTGTTATTACTCCGGCACAAAAGTCAACGGAAAGTTTATTGGACTGAATTACGCCAACGATAGCTTATTTGACGGTCGCTGGCATCACGTTGCTTTCAGCTACAACGGGATCGACAGGCAAATCACTCTCTTCATTGATGGCGTCGCGGTCGCTAAGACATCAAATCCCAAGATCCCGGCGTCGATGACGCACAGAAAAACGTTGCGATTTTTCGACGCAGGCAGCGACCTCGATATCGACAACGGCGTTGACTG
This sequence comes from Verrucomicrobiota bacterium, assembly GCA_021772635.1. GTDB lineage: Bacteria > Verrucomicrobiota > Lentisphaeria > JABSQK01 > JAJFLO01 > JAJFLP01. The sequence continues at coordinate 65,724 of JAJFLP010000088.1, forward strand.
CGATTTGCAGAATATTGATGACCGGTGTGTGTATAACGCGTATAGTGCACAGTTTGAGAATAATCTATATAATGGTTGGGACAAACATACGAAGTTCCGCGGACGGGTTGACAATATAAAGGTCGTTTGTGCCGCACTTCCGCCCGAGAACCTGGGGTTTTACACGGATTATTCCGTTTCCTTGGATAATGATAATGACGGGTTGAACGACAATTGGGAGATCTTCTTTTTTGGCGATCAGAGTTGCGATGCTTTCGCGGATTCGGATCAAGACGGCATTAATAACATCGATGAATTCAAGAATCAAACGAGCCCGATTGAGTATAGAATACACCTGAAACCCGGATGGAATCTTATTTCGGTAACAGCCGTCCCAATAGAGAATTCGATCGATCGCCTATTTAACAAGTACGATATATCACCATCACTCTGGACATGGAATAACAGCGCGTACGAGCCGGCTCAAAGTTTGGAGTCCACGCGGGGATATTGGGTATATTCGCTGGATACCGCGTTAAGCGTACCTATTCGCGTAGCGCCGAACCAGTTAGACGAACGTTGATCGACGATTGTTGATTTTTTCGATCGGAACGATGCCAAAATAAATAATCGCCAGTAGCAGATGCCTTCTAACATTAGCCGGCGATAAAAGGTTTGAACTACAACTACCCGCACGTACGGTACGCGGTCAGTACTCTTGAAAGAACAGGTACGCAACCATATAGCATTTGCCCTATGCGTTTTATATGTGAAAATTCGACGTTGTCAGGAGGCGTGATCGTTCCGTCCTCTAAGTCTCATACGATTCGTGCCGTACTCTTAGCCAGCCTCGCGGAAGGAGAGAGTGTCATACGTAATCCTCTGATGTCGGCGGACACGCAATCGGCTATCAACATTTACTCCAAACTCGGCGCCGGCTTTTCATTAGAAGAAACGGAATGGAGAATATCCGGAATCGGCGGTCGATTACGAACCCCTGCGGAAGTGCTCGACGTTGCCAATTCGGGGACCACCCTGCGCGTCGCTCTCGGGACATGCTCACTTCTAACCGAAGGCGAGGTGGTATTGACGGGTGACGACCAGATTCAGCAACGGCCGTGTGCACCGCTTATAACGTCGCTGAACGATCTCGGCGCAAAGGTTAAGTCAGAGCGCGGTAACGGGTGTGCGCCATTCACCGTGCAGGGGCGCCTCCGGGGCGGATACACTTCAATCGAAGCTCGTACAAGTCAGTATGTCACGAGTTTGTTGCTTAATTGCCCATATGCCGATCAGGATACCGAAATTGATGTTCCGCTGTTATACGAAAAGCCCTACGTTCAAATGACACTTGACTGGCTGAATTTCGTCGGTGCAGAGGTGGAGAATGATAGCTTCCGCCGATTCTTCGTTCGTGGCGGTCAAAGATTCCAATCGTTTTCGCGACGAATTCCCGGGGATTTCTCGTCCGCGACATTTTTTCTTGTCGCAGGCGCGCTCGGTAACAACCAGATTACGTGTACGGGGTTGGATATGGAGGATTCTCAGAGCGATAAAGCGGTCGTGGATTTCCTCGTAGCGATGGGCGCAGACATAAGAGTTAATGGTTCGGAAATAAAGGTAGCGAAAGCCGAACTTCGTGGTATAGAGATTGATATGAATGACTGCCCAGACGCACTGCCGATGATGGCGGTCGCGGGGTGTTTTGCCAAAGGCACAACGCGGCTGTTTAACGTTGCACATGCAAGGATTAAAGAGACCGATCGTATATCCGTAATGTGTCGGGAATTGACGAAACTCGGCGCTGAAATTGAAGAGCGCCCGGACGGGCTAGTTATACACGAGAGTTGCTTGAGAGGCTGCCCAGTGGATGGACAGCACGACCATAGGGTCGTGATGGCGTTGACCATTGCTGGCCTCTCGATTCCCGGTAAAACTGAGATCTCTACCTCTGAGGCAGCAGCAGTAACCTTTCCAGAGTTCCAGGATTGCGTCTTGAAACTGGGCGGGCGCCTTCGCGAGCTCAAGTGATCGGTCGCTCGCGTACGAAACCGGGATCTCCGCTGATCGGCACAGGGGATCTTGCTAACTCAATTTCCGCTGTTTCCGTCTTTGCGATCACCTCGCTAGCCTGATTAATTCATGCGATTCGTCGCGAGAGCGCTTAACTCGCTCATAATAAATCGATTAGAGAAAACTTGACGGCGAAAGTGAATATTCATTCACTGAGATGTAAAGTTGAGCTAATCGGCTTATTCGAGCAGAGATTAGGGCTCGTAGCAGAATACTGGTGAATTATTCAGGCTAGAGTAAAATAAGCGAACATTCCGATTCGTAATCTTACTGGTTATTCCAAGTGAAATTTTGTGATAGATTACGAGTACGATTACGAAGAAGATTCGACGAAAAGTTCGCTGGATTTTGGGCTAGAGAGCGTCGCGTATCCGAGTCTACTGACCCAAACGATCGACCAAAGCGCAACTATATCCAAATATGTCGATTGCTGAGTTCAATCTAAAGTATTTATTACAAATGAGATCCGATTCGAGACGCTGGAATTAATGTATAGGTCCAGGCTAGCGTGCCGTAACAAAAAATCCTATACATTTGACGAGATGTATATTGGTGCCTCAGTGGCATTAAAATGAAAAAAGCGATGCAGAGCATCGTTGTTTCATTTTAATGTTTACTGAGCGCCAAAAGACACTCGCCCCGAAGGGGTTGCACTTATTTCACCGCTGGACGGCGTTAGCGAAAAGGTCCGTACCTACGGGTATGAACGCCTTT
>JAJFLP010000089.1 GCA_021772635.1 Verrucomicrobiota bacterium
TCGTTCATAATAAGACGATTGGAGAAGGCGCCACGGTGAAAGTGAATTTTCATTCACTAAGATGTGAAGTCAAGCCAATCGGTTTATTTGAGCAGAGATTAGGGCTCGTAGCAGAATACTGGTGAATTATTCAGGCTAGACTGCAGCAGTCGAATTTTGGGTCCGTATGGACGGAGTCCGGGAATGCGATGCGGGTATCGGACCGAAACTTAATCGGAAATCCAATATTTATCGAGAAACCGGAATAGAACTTCCTTAATCGGATTTCTTGGCCTCAATAATCGCCACAAACAGGTCGCTCACCAGGACTGAAAATTCCTCGAGCGAGATCTTTCCGTCGGCGTTCGCATCCAACGCCCCCGCCGTCTGCCGAATGGCATCCGATGTTGGTTCGGGTGTACCAAGATGTTGGGCGACGTTTCTCATGCACGCCTCGAGTTCCTCGTAGGATATATATCCATTATTGTCATCATCAACAGCGGCAAAGGCTTTCCGTGTAATTTCCGATATTTCGCCTGGATTCGTAGACATAGCTTTATCCTTATTTTATGATCGCGGTTCCGTGTGGTCAGAAGCGGCTGCTCTGTATTCCAGAAGAGAAGTTCTACTATAACCAACAAATATAGTGTTTTCGACCGTTTGCGGAAAATTCGACAAGTAGGTCCGACGCAGCCCTCAAAGAAACCGACTTTTTTGTATTATAAGAACACTGTGATCCCATAGAGATCCCCAATCAACATATTTTGCCGATTATAGCCTCAAATACGGAATTTTCAGGAAACGCGCGGTTTGCATTTTACCCGCTAACCCTATGGAAATCGATCCGTGCACTCTTTTTTTCGAAATCGAAATCGGGATCGTTCCTCCTTGTTCCCTGGCTACAGGCAACTGATTCGCTCAAAAACTAAACAACGATCCGTCGTCGCCAAGGCTATGTCGCAACAGGTTTTCGATAGCGATTTCGTTTTCGACTCCGATTTGTCCACGGGCTCATCCTTGATGGGATGGTTGTATCACCAAGACGCCGTGCGGTAGGGAACTTACCCGGGTTGGTGTTCCTTTTGTAAAAGATCGAATACTGATTTCACCGGATTAAAGGTACTAATCGGAACTTCCACGAATAATGTGATCCAGTCCGCCATCGCCCCATTCCACAGTCCAGGCAGCTCCATTGCCTGCAACTCTTTACCTCCAAGTGACTTCCGCGAAATAAATCCGGTCATTGGATCAACATACTTTCGTAAATCGAATGAGTTACCTTGGTAATCACGAACGCCGCATACTAGATCCACCGGATTAAAATGCGTCGCGGATGAAAAAATCTCCGCCTGTGCCTCGACGTTCATATCGACCTGGCACGACTCGACAATTTGAATTGTGGTGCTTCCGTCAACATGACGAACCCAAAATGGTCCTCCTCCGGGTTCACCTTCGTTCCTCACCATACCGCACACCCGAATCGGCCGATTCAACTTTGATAACAAGTACGCGATCCGACCCTCACGGCAACCGTCGGCTATTTCCGCAGGACAGATAATGGGCAAACGATCGCAGACGGCATCAAAGATCTGCCCGACTCTCGCATCGTCAATATCGCCAGACTCGAGCTCGGCAAGATAGTCGAATATTTCCGATTGCAACCTTACAAGAATACCGCTCAGGATTTTCTTGTGTAGAAAGGTATCAGGCTTGAGTCGGTCCGGAACAATATTGTCAATATTCTTAATAAAGATGATATCGCCCTGCAGGTCGTTTAGATTTTCGATCAACGCGCCATGTCCGCCGGGCCGAAATAACAGCCGCCCGTCGGCGTCTCGAAAAGGGCGATTCTCGAGATCGACGGCGACAGTATTTGTGGAGCGCTTCTGGAATGAAAAGCTGATTTCGAATTTGGTTTCGGCCAGTTCATGGCGAGATCTCACAGCCTCTAAATGATTCGTTATTGCGTGCTCGTAATCAGCGCTGATTGTATAATGGACGCGAGCGACGCCGGCACCGTCACAGGCGTACCCCTTCGCCTCAACCAAATGTTCCTCGAACGCCGTTCGTGAATGATCCGGATACGCGTGAAACTCGATCAAGCCTTTCGGCAAGTTGCTATAGTTAAGACCGGTCGTTGAAAGGATTCCGCCAAGTACAGGTAGATAGTTCCCTTCGCGGACTAAGGCATTCAGATCCTCGCCGGCCCGCGCCAATGTATCGCTGAGAGATTGGAAAAATCCAAAACTATCCAGATTATCCGATAACATCGCTAACGCGTCGATGTCCACTTTGAGTGCACCGTCAGCAGCGTTATCCGGATCACTGATCGTCTCGTAGTTATCGTGAAGCGTATGCAATTGCTTGAACATTCGGGTCGCAGCGCCGGAGGCCGGTACAAATTTCAACGCCCGACCTGCGCTTATCGCCTGTGAAGACAAGTCGACCAATTCCGACTGATCAGACTCAGGAACGATAGTTATACCATCGCCGGGAGTACAAGGTTTGGCCAATTCAGCGAATTCGAACCCCTGTTTGAACGATTCGATTTCCTGCTCAATCTTGGCGACAGTTTGTTCGTTTTCTCGAATTTGTTGGAGATCCCCATCACTGAACTTGGAGGTGCTCATAACGTCATACTCCCCTGAAACTTCGTGGATTTTAGATTTGCGATTTTAGATTTGCGATTTTGTACTGTCGGAATTTGACCAAAAACTATGGATGAGCCCGTTTCGTATTGCACCTGTCCCGTCGTAGTTACCCGAACGAAGACGGACGTGTCCGACGTAGCCTTGGCGAAGACGGATAAAATGTGAGTTAAAAAGGGATACCCACGGGTGGGCTCCCTTGAAACTTAAACCGGTTTGAGGCTGTTTTTAATGTAGGAGGCAGCTCCCGCTGGCGATCTTATTTATTTTGGTATCGTTCCAAAATAATCGTTATCGCCTGCGGGAGCAGCCTCCTACATTCACATGATCAAAGT
>JAJFLP010000090.1 GCA_021772635.1 Verrucomicrobiota bacterium
ATCTTATTTATTTTGGTATCGTTTCCCAAATAATCGTTATCGCCTGCGGGAGCAGCCTCCTACATTCACATGATCAAAGTTTCCTTTTGTATTAACAGACTCAGCGGTCCGGATAGCCGTCCCGTATTGACGGGATCCTCAGCGCCGCGGGAAGACTCCGCTCGTGCGGAGAGCGCGTCGGTCGACGCTACCTTGAAACTTGGTCATTTTGACACACTAAAGTGTGAACTCCAACGGGCGCTACTCGCATACCAAAAGAATAGTGTTGCTAAGGTCCCCCGTTGGAGTTCACGCTTTAGCGTGTCTTAACCCAAGTTTCCAACCAAAATACACCCGAGCGAAGCCGGGAGAAAAGCTACCTTGAAACTTAGCGGAAATATTCGAATTTGTGAGCCCGTTTCGTATTGTAAAATGTGGGTTTTAAAGGAAACCCACTGGTGGGCTCTTCTGCGAATAGCTGTCTCATCCTGGAGTAGCCAGGATTCTATGGGATCCATGGAATCTTCTTCATGTCCTTCTATTCTTCATGGTGAAGATAAAAGGCTTACCCCCACCCTCAGAATTCGAAATCCCAGATCACATCGACGCCGTCGTTTTTTTCATCGCCAATCTGAGCTTCTATTTGCAGGAATCGGTTTATACTGTAATTCACCTGCATGAACCGTGGGTCGGCAGCAGTGAATCCACGCTGAAAGGTTACGACGACATTTGGTGTGACGTATTTACCGAGCGATATCGAACCGCCAGAGTCATCGTCGCCGAGGTTCATACTGAATGTATCAATAAGTTTTACTTCACCGATTATATTTCTCAGCTCATGCGCCGCCAATTCTCCAGTCAGGCGCAATGCCGCCCGTTCCGAGTTAAACGCTTGCTGGTTCTGAATTGAATCCATCGGTTGGCCAAAAACCAAGTAAGATATTATGTCCGGCGTGTCCATCACCGGATCACTTTCCAAGGATAAGCGCATATCTCGTAATGACCCGCCGATAAGGACCATAATCTCGACGTTCTTAACGCTCGTCACAGCCTGAATATCAAGGATTGGATCGGGTTGATCTAGTCCGATAAATGTTGCCTCACCCTTAGCGATCTTAAAGAGTTTACCCTGAAAATAGTAATCACCGCGTCGGGTCTGCAATGGCCCGATTAGATGGAAAGGTTGACGGCTTTCCTTACGCAACAGCAGATCACCCTGGAGTTCAATGTTCATATCCTGCCCCTTGATCCAGGTATTCTTCGGTATGGCGATCTCCACGGCCGCGCTCAAATTGTCAAACATCGGGTGATCACTTCGTTTGCGATCGGAAACAGAAAGTACGCGACTATCGCTGGCAAGACCTATAACGGTAATCTCGCTTGCCGACTCGTTGGAAAGTGAATCGATGCTAATTCGGCTGTCCAAAACGGTTATCCTGCCGGTTAGCGACAGATCGTCAGGCGTTCCCCGCAGCGTAAGATCCGGCCGCACATGCGCCCGGATAGCTTGTTTGTATGGTATATACAGGTTGTCACCGGCGAGAGACAGTGTGACCGTATCAATTGTTGCCCCGGCCAAGGTGACTTCCCCCTGCACTTGCATCGTACCTTCGTTGTCGCCGGCAACTATGAGTCGATTAATCGTTATCCGATCATGTGTAATCGTACTATCCAAAGTAACAGTTTCATATGTCAATCCAAGTTCTTCGAATTCCAGAATGCCATCGGTTACCGATGCCGTTCCGGCAATTTCGGGGTTACCCGAATCTCCGGTGATATTCAGGTTTAAATTTACATTGCCGTCTATGGTAACCCCTGATTGACGATGAATTGGCAGCCTGGACAAACGCGCATTTCTAATCTCGGCGTGAAGATTCAACGCATTCGGTTTGACCTTGAAGGTGAGGGGGCGAAGGCTAAAATCGACCGCCGCGTCGCCGTTCAGTGCGGCCGCATGTCGGTTATCAATCTCCGCCTTCAGATCGATAACGGTCAGGCCATTGGCATAGTTGGCTTTTCCCGCGACCAACGACAAGGGCTGACCGTAGAATCGACCGTCGGCAATCTTAACGTTGATTTCGGCAATTGGTTGACTAAGGTTATTTGAGATCCGAAGATCTACTTTGCCAACGCCTTCGATGTTTCCGAGGAAAGGTGCCACGTCATGAATCGACACCAGTGCGAGCCCTTCGACCTCGCCCTGGAAATCCAGCGCGCCGCTTTCAATATCAATGAATCCCTCAATCGCTCCGTTTGCGCCACTGTTAGATTCTAACGCCAACGAATCGACGATGGCTATACGATTTTGAGATCGATTCACTTTAAACGGGGCAATGCTGGTTAGCTTAAGCGACTCACGCTCCCAGCTCGCATCTGTGAGAAGAATCGTTTGCATGGGCGTCTGCCAGCCATCTGCCGTTCCCCTAAGAGCAATCCGACCAAGGCCGCCGTAAATAAACGAAGTATCAAACACGACCGTATCGGGTGTAAGCCCGACGGTGACGTCCGGGTTACTGATCTCATGTGCGCCGTAGCAGAGTACTGATCCTTTCAAAACGATATTCGCTGTCGTCGGCGGTAAATCTGACGAGTGATGACTAACGGAAGCTGAATCAACCGAAAAATCACGATAACCAAAATCGTCTACGGTCAGGCTACCCGTGATAACGGGCGCGTCCAATTGTCCGGTGACAACGCCTTCCCCGGACAATACGCCGGCGATCCAATGCTCCGGAGTCAAGAATTCGTTGGCAACGGAAAGATCAAGATTTTTCATCTGATAGCTTAACTCACCCGTACCGGCCAGGTTGATCGCGCCGGAAATCGTCAGTTTTGAGGACAACGATTCGAATGTGATCGGATCGATCGATATTTCATCGTTGGCGACGATAATGGCGGTGGGCGTCGTTCCTGAAAGCATGACTTTATTCAACTCAGCATTCATTTTCGTTAACGTCACTCGCTTGGTAGCCTGTCGCCACGCGCTCACGTTACCGGCAATCTCAATGCGCTCGTCGCAGTCTCCAAATACTCCAAGAGCAAAGTCAATGTTGTCAGCCCCGATTTTAATCATCGCGGAAGTCGATTGCACTCTAAATTCGCGATATCCTACCCCATCACCGTGGATTTCAAAGCGTACGTCGTCCGGTCGCTTAAGAGACGGGGCGACAAGCTGAATGCGGGCAGCTTGTGCACGGTAGTCGCGCCAGACGAACTCTGAAATCTTGACGGTAACGTCAACCACGGGCTCTGCCCAGTCACCCCGCACATGACCATCGATTTCAAGGCTACCGTCAATCTCTGCGATCATCTGCAACGTCCTGTTAAGCGGTCCGTGATATTTGGCGATGTGATTGATAACGGGGCGCCCGTGTGATATTGCAGCGCCAATCTCTAAATCGACCTTATGACTATCGCGGTCGATCGTGCCGGTAACCTGAGCGCTGCCGAGGGTTGAATCTAAAGCGGCGTTATTGACAATGAAGCGGTTTCCATCCCACCTTCCGTTTAATGAACCGTGATTCAAAGTCACGCCCCTAACTGTAGAAGGCAAAACCTTCAGGTCAAAACGGGAAGTGATTGATGCTGGTTCCAGCGACGCGGGCAGCGTTATTTCCGCCACAAGCTCGGCATTGATATCCGTCGGTTCTTCGAAGGTTGGTCGCAGTTTGGCTATATCAAGATTAGAGGCGCCTAACGTCAGGGCAATCTTTTTTTCGCTTGCGGAATCCATCGCATTTAGACAAGTCAGGCTTCCCACAATATCGCCGAATCCTGTCTTCAGCCGGACTTTTCGAATGGCAATATCGTCGCCGTCGAATCCCACCGCCATCCCGCCTGACTCAAACGCGTAGGCACCGATACTACCGGTCTGGAGGGTGGCATCAAGGACGGCGGTCCGACGGTCCGAGTTTAACAGTTTCCCATGGAAATCGAAATCAACGGACAGGCTGCCGTCTACTGAAAGACGCGGAATTTCTAACACCGACGGATCGAAATCATGAATTGCACCCCGTGCGTTCAGCCCGATTCTTCCCAGGTAATCGAAGGTTAATGTTCCCTCTGCGTATGCTGTCGTCTTTCCGGAAACTGCCCGCGCATCGTAGGCAAGACGATCCAGAGTCCCGTGAAAACCAAACTCGCCCGTCGCACTGTCAAGGGAAACAGGCGGCCTCCACGCTGAAGGTAAGTCGTTAAACGCTAATGATTTAACAACTGCATCGGCCTTAATCCGAGGCTGATTCCCGGCGTTACTTAAGCTGCCCAGCAAAGTCATATGAGAGTCGCCCGACTCGATTACCCCGCGATCAATGGTTATTTTCTTTTCGTCAGGATCGTAAGAGATCAAGCCGCGAACTACCACGGGCGCCTGAGTTGGCGGCCTGTCGACAGAGAATTCCGTGATTCTAAGGTCCATTCGCGTACTGCTTATACGCAAATGACTATCGAGCTTAATGTTTCTCGCATGAAATTGGTCTATTGTCGTGCCTGACGATGTGTTTATTGTCAGACTCCGCCCGACGACACGTAAGCGGTCTACAGTGACTGAAAGACGTTGGGAAATCGTTTCTTGTATTCGACCCGGATTCCCGGACGGCTGAAACCGCGGTATATTCCATGCCCCGTCCGCATTGCGACTCACAGTTAGTGCCATGCCCCTGGCGGTCAGGTCGGTGATGCGAATATCGCCGGTCAATAAACTGGGTAACTTATAATTTAGGGACAGTTGATCGATTGTGACAACCGTAGAATCGTCACTCGCAATACGGATGCCGTAGATCGATAGATCACGGAGAAAATCTCCTGATACCCGGTCGATCTTAATTGTCACGGGCAATTTATTTTCGGCATACAAGACAAGGGATTTCGCCGCGGCGTCGAGCGCGGGGTCAAACTTTAAAACCACAATAACGGTAAGCAGTGAAACCGTTATAGATCCCGTAAGTACAACCGTGAATAACACCAGTCCCTTAACCAATCGTAGTTTCCCACGATGGATGCTTACGCTTTCTTTATTACTCAGTTCAGTCAATGAAGTCCCCAATTTATACCGGAAGTCATGGCGTTTTCGAAATATCGTTCGGAAATTTTTGGCTGATAAACTCGAATCTATCCATAAATTGTGCTGCTTTCAGTATATCGATTTTTAGTAGAGTAATGATCAAAACGCCTGTCCGATGCTGATATGAATTTTCCATCGCCGTTCGATCTCGCCGTCCGGGTCGGTAGTATTCCCGAAGTCGCCTTTAGTCGGGGGATTAAGTTTATACCCCCAGTCCAAGCGGATTGGTCCAACGCGTGTATCGTAGCGAAGGCCGGTACCGACACTGAAGCGAACATCGTTCGAATTGTATTCGAAGGCATCCTGCAATACGCTGCCGGCGTCAACGAACACGACCCCGGAAACGTTACTGTAAATGGGATACCGCAGTTCGATATTCGCACCTAGCGCTGTTTGGCCCCCTAGTGGATTTCCGTCAATGTCGAGCGGACCGAGTTTCTGAAAACCGTATCCGCGAACCGACGTTCCGCCGCCCAGGAATAAGCGCTTGAATATGGGTATCTCCGTGGTGTCTTCGGTATCGATAACGGTTTGGGCATGGACTCGGCCGGAAAGCGTTACTGACTTTGCGACCGGTATGTGCCGGGTGAAATCCGCGCCGAGTTTCAGATAATCGATTTCCGATCCATACGCGATCGATGCATGTTCCGCTGATAACGTCAGGATCGCACCGCTGTGCGGATTCAGCTCATTATCTCGATTGTCAAAAGCAAATCCGCCGCGGATCGCGGAAATAAAGAAATCGTTTTCCTTTTGAAAAAACTGCAACTCCTCCGGATCCGTGACGTCGATATCCTCTAGTTTGCTCGACTCAACGATATATCCGATACTCCAGCGTGAATTCCGGGTGAGTCGCTGGCGGGAATCCGCAGTAAAGAAGAGTTTGCTCGTTTGATGCGCAACCAGTCGATCGCGTAGAAAACCCGTTGTCATCACCAATTCGCTCGCCGAATCGCGCCAATAGGGTTGTTTAAATTCGAGTTCTGTGCTCTCCACAATATTCGAATGCTTGACCTTCAAAGATAATTTCGCAGCGCTGTGAAAGAGATTTCTGTAGGTCCATACACCGCGAAGACGGGGGCCGTCTTCGTTACCGTAACCCGTACCGAGATCGATACTGTTATTATTACGGGCTTTTAATTTTAGTTGCACCGGAACACGATTTTTATCATCAGCTTCCTTTTCGGTTAGAATTATCGCCGGTCGGAACACGTCAAGATTGAACAGGTTGCGCTGACTGGCATCCAGCGCTTGCTCGGAGTAGGTATCGCCTTCCTTAAATTCGAGTGCACGGTAGATGATTACCTCTTTAACATGATCTTTATCGCCAGTCAACGTTATAGGTCCGTAAGTACACTTGGGCCCGGGTTCAATCTCAATGGAAATACTGGCCGTGCCATCTTTGAGATCGATTATAACGTCCCCGTCAACCTGGGGAAAAGGATGCCCGATGTTGCCAAACCGCCGATTCAGCAAATGTTTCGCTTCCTGATACAGATCGATCTCAAACGGTTTGCCGCTGTGTATTGGCAGATCGACCACACTGACTTCACTGGAATTCACAGGGGCACCGGAGGCCAATTTTACCTGAATATCTGAGATTATTACCGGATCTCCCTCGGTCACCGAGAAGACAATATCTGCCCACTTCGGTTGTTCAGTTTTGTTGGTACTCGGCGGAAGTATATCGCGAACTTGCTTTGTGACTCCAGGCGTCCGTTTCACCTCCAGGGTGTATGCGACGATTGTTTCATAGTATCCTTTGTCGCGGTAAAAGCGGCGAATGCGTACCATGTCATCCTTAATCGTTTCGTGGGTAATTACTTTCGGAACTTTCCAGGGCCGCCAAACCGGTGTTGATTTTGACTCCAGAATACGTCGCAGTGTTTTCTTAGGGACGCCGTAGACACCGTCGAATATCACACGGCGAACTCGATAACTATCATCGAGGCCTTCGGTATCTGCTTCCGCCGAATTAACCAAGAGCAGAGCTGAGGTGATGACAAAGAATAAGAGAGTTACCGGGGTCACAGATAGAGAGGTCCTGTTACGTGTGAGGATCGATGCATATCGTAGATGAGATTGCAATTAAGAAGTGAACAATTTAATTACGCTGATCGTCTTCGAGTTCTCGAAATATTGCTGAGAAGATCTTCCGTGAGCACTTGTATATTGGCCGAAAATCAATTACCTCGGGGCAAGCGCACGCGGGATTAACTTCCCAAAATGAAACGTTGCTACGCCGCCGCCGAATCCTATTTACTCCAGGATGAGACAGCTATTCGTAGAAGAGAGTGCTCCAGGGAGCGCGTCAACCGTCGGGAATTAAACCCACTGGTGGGATTAAACCACCTGTTCTCCGTGCGATCTTCCCAAGACAATGCCTGACCGTGACGAGGATTCAACGTTGAATGCTGTATGTTTTTTGTAACATTGACAGTGTTCGTTTATACGATTAGCTTCATACCCGTGCTGGCCTATCCTACATTATGCGCAAATTCCGATTCGTAATTTAATACTACCTCTTACTCGTAATCTTTCTGGTTTTTCGGGGTGAAATTTGGAAAGGGATTACGATCATGATTACGAGTAGGAGTGAGAAGGAAATCTAACGAAAATTGTACCGCTTGCGGTATAAAATGCAGGTCGTAAAAACGTTGTGAATTTAGAACAGAACTCACTCATTCAAAGAACCGATCGCTTTCTTAGCGACGGATTATTGGGATTCTTGGCATTAGTCTCGCTTTTTCTGGGGCTCATTCCGAACGTGTTCAATCTGGCTCCACCAGGTCGCTTGCTCGCGGGGTCAGCAGAAATTGCTATTATCGCGTTGTTCGCACTCGAATATGGAGTTGCATTAACACAGGCACCATCGCGTTCGGCTTTCATTCGTAACCCATGGCGTATCCTTGACGCCATGATTATAGTTGCCGGCATTCTATCTCTCACACCGGCCGCTGTGGCGTTGCTCCGGAATTCGCCAGCGCTTCGACTCATTCGTTTCGTTCGTTTAGCACTCTACGGCACGCGCACCCGAAACGCTCTAACCGCGCGTTCGACCGACAGCGGTTTGTTACCGTTGGAGTCCTCAAAGCCTCTAGAATCATTCGCGCTGAATGTTCGGCCCACGCTTGGTTTTAGCTCGGTTTCCTGGGAAGAGGTGATTAAACGAATAGACTCGCTGCAAGAGGACTGGCTTCTTGTAAGCAATGTCACGCGTGATGATTTGACACCGATAGCAGACGCTTTCGGCGTGCCCGAGACTACCCTGCGAACCCGCCTATATGATTCGCCGTTTCCCCGTATCGACCAGATGGAACATTATACCACCCTTTTCGCGTGGTATCCCTCAATTCATCAATCCGACGAAAACGAAAGTTTCACCGTGTCCCGAGTGGGGATACTACTTGTTGGATCGATGCACAACGTGGTCGTATTGACTCGGGGGCAGACGGAACTGGCGATGGAAATAGATAAGCGGCTGGTTGATTCCGACACCGGCATGCCCGTACTCGTAAGAGCTACCCACGCATTACTTAAAACGATAATTCGCCGATATGCGAGAATCAACGATCACCTTGAGACCGCGCTCATGCAGATCGAGACGAATCAGAGTGCGCTCAATGACCAGAAGTTTCTTGATCGCACTTTCAGGCTGCGCGGTGAGATTACCCGTGTTCGCGGTAGTTTGAAACATCTCTCACAGGTGCTTCGACGGATGGCGGACCAGCCGATTGCCATTAAAGGGTTTGAATCTACAACACGGCCCACATTCGCTGTGCTCGCCGATGACGCCGAGAACCTCTACGAAAGCGTCGACGATCTAATGGCCTCGTTGGGTATGCTGGTCGATTTAAGGTTAAATGTGTCGTCATTTCAAATGAATAAAGTCATGCGGGTACTAGCGGTGTTGACCGCTCTCGCTCTGATCCCCGGAGTGACCGGTGGGCTTCTAGGAATGAATCTCTCAGGCAATCCGTGGTCTCCTACGCTTTCCCAAGTTTCATTCGGCGTCGGTGTCGGCATGTCACTGTGCCTCTATGTGTTTGCCGTAAAAGGCTGGTTGCGATAGCGGCAGATCCGGCAAACCTTTGCGGAAACATGCTCGTAATCATTCTTGTTTTTCACAACCACCCCATTGAGGATGAGCCCGCGGGACGACCAATCGGAGTCGAAATCGGGATCGCTATCGAAAACCTGTTGCGACATCCGCTTTCGCGAGAGCGCCGTAGCTTCAGCGGAGGCACTAGCCTTGGCGACGACGGATCGGCGTTTAATTTTTTGGCGAATTAGTTGCCTATAGCCAAGGAACAAGGAGGAACGATCCCGATATCGATAGCGATTTCGATCCCGAAAAAAATAGTACACAGATCGATTTCCATAGGGTTAGCAGGTAGAATGCAAACTGCGTGTTTCCGAAAAATTCCATATTTGAGGCTATCCATTGGCAAAATCTGCCGATTGGGGATCTCTATGGATCACAGTGCTTATTTTTCTGAACTTATCGACCCGTAGATTCAGTTGCGGGCAGAAGTTGTTTTCTATACTGCTTGCAGTACAATTTTCGGATGACCTTGAATGGAGTCGTCAAGCGACTTCGAACAGTATTTCGAAAACCTAATGATATTCAGTATGCTATATGGAAATTGACCTTGTTTCACTATTTCTAAAATCGCCGGAATTGGTATTCTTCATTGTTCTCGGGGTGGGATACGCGGTCGGCAATATTCGCTGCGGCGGCTTTCAGGTCGGACCTGCAGCCGGTGTATTGTTGGCGGGCCTCTGTTTCGGTCATTTTGGATTCACGGGCCCCATGGCCTTCAAGGATCTTGGATTTATTCTGTTCATCTATTCAGTAGGCTACAGAGTTGGGCCGCGTTTCTTCTCGGCCTTCAAGGTTGATGGCCTGCGATATTTGGTATTGTGCCTGGTGATAGTCGGCAGCTCCGTCTCCACGGCTTTGATTCTCGGCGAGCGATTTGATTTCCGTCCCAGTCAACGGGCAGGATTGTTGGCTGGCGCATTAACCAGCACCCCAACCCTGGTAGCGGCACAGGACGCGGTGCGCAGCGGTCTCGTGCCTTTGCCGCCCGATGTCAACAGAGAATCGATCGCAGTGGATGTCGCCGTTAGTTACGCGATCACGTATGTCTTCGGGATGATGGGGTTAATGCTGTTGGTTCGCCTGTTACCGGCATTATTACGCATTAATCTCGAAGAAGAATCGCAACGATACACCCAGGAACATCGCCTCACGAGCGACGAAGAGGAAAAGCCGAAATATAGTGGCTGGAGTCCGGTGGTTCGGGCGTACGAGATAAGCCGTGATACCGTGATTGGTAAGAGCTTGCACGACCTGGAATTCCGCGAACGCACGCATTGTGTGATTCCCCTTATCAAACGGGGAAGTGAAACCTTCGCTCCAGATTCCGATACCGTGCTACAAGTCGGCGATCGTATATCCGTGTTCGGTTTTCCTGATCACCATCGCACGGTCGCAAAGCTGGTGGGCGACGAAATAGCTGAGCGGGACCTATTAGAGATCCCCGTGGAGAACGTCGCTCTGACAATCACCAGTCCTCGCGCCACCGGGCGACGCCTGAATGACCTGGACATTGCTGATCGTTACGGATGCATCATCACAAGAATTTCCCGTTCAGCCGTGGACATTCCGCTTAACGCCAATCTCGTCCTCGAAACCGGTGATACCCTGCAAATTACAGGGTTGCGCAGCCGAATTGACGAATTGGCTGAAAAATACGGTCATGTCGAACGGGATGTGCAGGAAACCGACTTGTTAACCTTTTCCTTTGGTATCGCGCTCGGGTTGTTTATCGGGGCTATAAGCTTCAAGATCGCGAATATATCCGTTTCTGTTGGCACGGCCGGCGGCTTGTTGTTCTCCGGGATTCTTGTCGGCTGGCTGCGGTCGCTGCATCCTAATTTCGGTCGTGTCCCGCCGGCGGTGCGCTGGATTTTTTTGGAACTCGGTCTCATGCTGCTGATGGCCGGCATCGGTCTCAACGCCGGAAAGGGACTTCTGGAAGCAATTCGCGCGGCTGGTCCGCAGCTACTGGTAGCCGGCGCGGCTGTCACCACAGTACCCGTTTTAGTGGGATTCCTGGTGGGACGATTTTTGCTGCGTATGAATCTCGCCCTTTTACTCGGTGCCATCACGGGCGCGATGACCAGTACTCCGGCACTCAATCTTTTGTCCAGCGCCGCGAAAAGCTCCGTTCCCGGACTCGGCTACAGCGGAACTTACGCCTTTGCAAATATTATGCTTGCGATAGCCGGAACAATATTAATGCTGATTTGAGCAGAGATCAGTGCTTGCAGCAGAATGCTGATGAATTATTCAGACTAAATGTGTAGTCGCATTCAGCCTTGTATTTTGGCTTAGCTATACCACCTTTGGATGATATGTCGTGGCCGATTAATTTCGTTATCGTCCAATGTTTCGAATTCAACGGGTTATTTTCTATTTTTTCAAGGGAGCAACCGTCCGGGCCGTACCGGTCCGCCGTGGCGGGCCGGTTAATACATAACGAAACTTTTCATTTCGATCTAGTCGTAAAATTCCGAAATAAATCAAATCTAAAATCGGCAATCGTAAATCGAAAATCCACGAAGTTTCAGGGGATCAAATTTTACTATGCGTTACTACAAATTTCTGCTGGCTTTCGTAATTGCACCATTTTTCCTCTCAGGCTGTCACACAACGTCAAACGAACCTCTAACCGGAGTCGGTTATGAGTTTGATTCAGAGTTCGACCTATCGGCTGCAAAAACTTTTGCGGTTATACTTCCAGAGTCACCATCGGCAATGAGTTTTCTATTGCGCAAACGTATCTTGCAGGACGTTTCCAGCGAGTTGGAACTTCGGAGATACAAGCGGGTATCTGAACGCGAGAAAGCGGACCTGTGGGTTACAGTACACGGAACCTCGCGTCAGGTCGTCGATACCGTCACGTACAGCAACGTCTACTACACAAGAACTTACCGGCGCGCTGGATGGGACTATTACGGCGGTTACCCCGGCACCTTTGTCACGACTCGTGAGGAGGGGACGCTAATGATTGACGTGATTGATGCAAAGTCAAAGGAACTAGTCTGGCGCGGTTATGGGATAAAGAGATTAACGGGTGGTCCGGCGACAAGTACTACAGATCGCGAGATCTATGAGTCAGTTCGGCGACTTCTCAGGAGCTTTCCGCCAAGAGCAGAAACTACCGGAAGCTGAGCTGTTGTCCCGCAACAGATCTTTCCACGGCAGGCACGTACGAGATTCGTTGCGTTATTTCACAACCATCCCATCGAGGATGAGCCCGTGGGACGACCAATCGGAGTCGAAATCGCTATCGAAAACCTGTTGCGACATAGCCTTGGCGACGACGGATCGTTGTTGAGTTTTTGTGCGAGTCAGTTGCCTATAGCCAAGTAACAAGGAGGAACGATTTCGATTTCGATAGCGATTTCGAAAAAAATAGTACACGGATCGAGTGCCATAGGGTAGCAGGCAAAATGCAATCTTTGCGTTTTCGAAAAATCGTTTCCGCCGCGGCGGATTTCGCTAGGCTCAACAAAGATCTTACGCAATCATTAAAGTCGTCCAAGAATTCGACTGCTTGCAGTCTAAGGCTAACCCGCTTCCTCACCTAGAATTTCAACCCGGATAGAGTTCGAGTTTCCCCGGTGAAATATTTTTCCATCCCCGCGTGTTACTACAATTTTATCCCCGTTACACAATGCGAAATCCTTTTTGATCCTGGCAATGGCGTCAAATTCAAGATTTAACTCCCCGTGAATTTCAGGATCCGTAACGTGTAGATACGGAATGACGCCCCAGTAAAGGCAAATACGCCTAACGGTGTTGATGGAACGGGTGACCCCGAGTACGCGTTTTTCCGGTCGGAAACGGGAAATTTCCCGACAACTGTTACCGGCTTCCGTGATTGAGACAATCGCCCGGGCGTCAATTTTTTCAGCGATGAGTGACGCGGCCACCATCGACGCAGTATTGATGTTTCGAAGATCTAGATTTCTGATCAGTGACCGTTCCTTCGGTTTTTTTTCGGCCGTCTCAACGATTTGCGCCATCGTCTTCACAGATTCGGTCGGGTACTTCCCGGAAGCCGACTCGCCAGATAACATAACAGCGTCCGTTCCATCCCAAATGGCGTTCGCCACGTCGCTTGCTTCCGCCCGGGTCGGAGTCGAACTCGACATCATCGATTCAAGCATTTGCGTCGCGGTAATCACCGGAGCCCCGATATTGTTGCATTTCTCAATAATTTCCTTCTGAATTATCGGTACCAGATGATTCCCCACTTCTACCCCCATATCACCGCGGGCCACCATGATAACATCGGCGATTTCAGTGATTTCATCGATATTATCTACTCCTTGTTGATTTTCAATCTTGGCAATAATCGGTAGACTGACGCTCATTTTATCGAGGAAAATCCGTACTTTCTCAACATCGGCGCGACTACGCACGAAACTTAATGCCACATAATCGATGCCATTCTCCAGACCGAACCTCAGATCTTCTTTATCCTTCACCGTGAAAGCCGGACACGATACGCGGCAATCGGGAAGGTTTATACCTTTGTTCGAACTTAAAATTCCGCCGCAGGTAACCCAGATTCGGTAGACGTCTCGATCTCGAGCCTTGGCCATAGCGACGATCTTCCCGTCATCAAATAAGATTCGAGCACCATCGTGACAATCAGCGACAAGATTATCGTAAATCGTGGGAATATAACGGTCGGCATATTCAGGGTATTCACTCATTAGCCTCGTCGGACCAATTACCCATTCACTACCATCCGTCAACCGCAGATCCACAGTCAGTTTGTCGGTACGGATTTTGGGGCCCTGAAGGTCAAGGATAATGGCGACTTCCCGGCCCGTATTTCTTGATGCCTCACGAATCTTCTCAATCAGTGACCGGTGATGCTGGTGGGTGCCATGGCCCATATTGATCCGCGCCACATTCATGCCTGCCCGAATCAGCTCTTCAATCATTTGAATAC
Source organism: Verrucomicrobiota bacterium (assembly GCA_021772635.1). Classification (GTDB taxonomy): domain Bacteria; phylum Verrucomicrobiota; class Lentisphaeria; order JABSQK01; family JAJFLO01; genus JAJFLP01. The sequence continues at coordinate 14,080 of JAJFLP010000090.1, forward strand.
TATTGCTCGACGGTCCCAAGGTCGCGATAATTTTTGCTCTTCTCATGGTAGTTTGCCTTCGAAGTTCTAGCGCTTCAGTTTGTGTATCAGGTCTCTCTCGTTGACAACAACGCTCCGCAGTCAACGGCAAGTAAGAAAATAGTGGGCCTCCAAATTCATGGACTTTCGGAAAACACACAATCAACCTATGTGTAGGCGATTGCAACTAATACGAAGTTTTTCCGCAGATTCCCGGAAATTTTACCGATGAGGACGTGCGCCACTATTTATCCGATTCGCACCCACTTGAATTCAGCCGCATTCCGCGCACGTTATACTGCAAGCAGTGCAATTTTTGTCCGTATGGACGGACTCTCCGCTCGTGCGGAGAGACGACTTTGACCTAGCCACGCAAGCTCTATGTTGAGCCTAGCGAAATCCGCCGCGGGGGAACGATATTTTTTAACCGGCACAGTTACACTGACGATGCTTGGTCGAAAACTCGAAGGCGTTGGGTATATACAGATGAGCTGGGGTCTTATCCAGCCTGAAATAAGCACTCGCGCTCCCTTTATCTCTCCAACTAGCCTGATCCATGCATGAATTTCGTCACGAGAGCTAACTATTTCTTGTCCTGAAATAGCCGATTCGTGCTGATCTGGAGAGTCAAAAGTAGCTCGGCCCCCGCGGTCGCGGGGCCAGGCCTCGCTACAGCGCAGGCCGGCAGCTGAGTGAAAAAAACACCCACGCAGTCAGGAGCCGAGCCCTGCAGGCGGGGCGAGACGGGCTGTCCGCGGGACAGAATGAACGCTGTGAATGACAATGACCGCGTTACTTTTCTATTTAGTTAGGAGAACTAACTAAGTGTTCTCGCGACGAAATTGATGCATAGATCAGGCTAGGCTTAAACCCAGCGAACATTCCGATTCGTACTCGTACTCGTAATCTTTCTGGTTTTTCGCGGTGAAATTTGGAAAGCGATTACGATTACGATTACGAAGAAAATCCAACGGACTGTTCGTTTAATTACGGGTTAGCCGTATAACTGGTAATAAGGAAGACACGTCTTATGAGCATCAATTTTAAAGACTATTATGAAGTTCTTCACGTAACGCGTTCTGCGACCCAGGACGAGATTAAGAAGGCGTATCGTAAACTGGCCCGCAAGTATCATCCAGATGTAAGCAAGGAAGTTGATGCCGAGGGGAAATTTAAGGAATTGACGGAGGCATATGAAGTTCTCGGCAGTATTGAGAATCGCAAGAAATACGATCAGATAGGCGTAAATTCGAAATCTGGTCAGGAGTTTACGCCGCCGTCGGGTTGGGAGAATACCCATTTCGAATATCACACACCGGGGGATCTTAAGTCTCAGTTCGATAAGTTTGGCGGCGCCAGCGAGTTTTTCGAAATGCTGTTCGGTGAGCCGATCTCAGAAGATCACAAGGCAGGCGCTTCTGGGCGTGAGTGGGCGATGCGCGGTCCGGACTATGATACCGATCTAACCGTTTCCCTGCGGGAAGCGTTTCACGGCGCCAAAAAGCGGATTAACCTTACTTCGTCAGGGATTGATGGCGACGGTAAAGTCGTTCGGAAAAATAAAACCTATGACATAAAGATTCCTCCTGGAACCTTACCGGAGAAGCGCATTCGACTGCGCGGGCAGGGGGCGCCGGGACGCGGCGGCGGCCCGGCAGGAGATCTCTATATTCGCGTAAAAATTGCGCCTGACCCGGATTTTATTATATCCGGAAAAGATCTGCGAACTACTGTGCCGATTTCTCCATGGGAGGCTGCATTGGGAGCGAAACTAAACATTTCCACTTTGGACGGTACCGTAATACTTACCGTTCCGGCCGGAGTCCAGAGCGGCCAGAGTTTAAGGCTGCGTGGTAAGGGGTTTCCCGGAGCAAAGAGCAAACAGGACGGAGATCTTTTCGTTACGATCAATATCAAAGTCCCTGAGAACCTAACCGACGACGAGAGAAAACTATTCGAAACTTTATCGGAAAAATCGTTATTCAACCCACGGTCTAAGGAGTGAAATGATGAATGCAGTTACTGATGAATACATCAATGCCCGTGAACTGGCACTCGTAACGAGAACCCGTAAGCGAACGATTGAACGTCTGGTTTCGTTCGAGTTAGTCAAACCCGCGAAAGAGGCACCCGAACTGTTGTTTACCCCGGATGTAGTGCCACGGGTTAACCGATTGATTCGCTTGCACATTGAATTGGGAGTGGGGTGGTCTTCGATGGAAGTGGTCTTGGAATTAATGGATCGCGTAAAATACCTTGAACGCGAAATAGACCGTTAGAGCGCCGTATACCGCAAGCGGTACAATTTTTGGACGACTTCAAAATGATTGCGTAAGATCTTTGTTGAGCCTAGCGAAATCCGCCGCGGCGGAAACGATTATTCGTCCAGTATTCCCCGAACTCGACAAATCAATACGGAGAATCCAACTGGGGCGCTTGCATCCAAGCCCTGACGATCTGGGAATCAATACCGTCGATACGGTCGTGAAGTACAGCTGATAAATCACTTGGAGAGTCGTGCCGGGGATCCGCGTGATAGATCATTGGGGCATGAATTTCGCCGGTCTTCAAGGTGCCGGTAATGAGATCAACGGCGATTTCCTGGGCATGCTTCTGGGCAATCGCCTCATTCCGCCGCCAGTTTCCCGTTTTACGATCGAAGGTTAACTGGGATGGGCTGCCTGTTGCTTTTATGAGTTCGTAGATGTGGGTAACTTTGTTATACTTCAGCATCATACGAATGCCGATTTCCAATTTTTCTTCTGATGTGAATATGTCGAGATCATGGGTATCATCGAACTCGCACTTTTCATCGTCAGTTAGGACTTTTGCTAAAAGCTTGAGCAATGTTTTAGTGACCGGTTTTTTCGATTTTATTGTTCTTATCAATTCGTCATGGATCCGGCGAACGTCCTCGGGTATCGATTGATTGAGTTGAAACTGATTGTCCAGACGCGCTGACAACATTGATAGAACATCATAGCAATCATTTGTCCAGGTGCGTTTAGCTCGCATCGCGCGGCCCCGAAGTTGTTGCCAGGCAACAACATTCCGAGTTGCTGTTGCGTCGATTAGTAAATCTGGACGAATCACGTTCCAACCCGTCCGCGCCCAGTTGCTGACGATAACCATATTCAACGGCACGGAGCTGTCGTCAACCAGACGTGCAACGAGATCATACATGAGTTGTTTCCTTCTGCCACTCGGCATAGGGATGATGTAGACCTGTTGCGTTGCGCCGCCTGCCTGGATCAGTTGACTTGGTTCACTATTATTGAGCAATCGAATGATCGCGGTATAGTCGAAACCCGTGGTCAGCAGCGATCGCAAGTGCGGATTCTGGATTCGCAGTCGGTCTTTGACCCGTCGTACCAAGTCTCGCGAGACCCCCTGTCGCCTATGGCCGAATTCATTGCGCATGGGCGATAGCACCATCCGATCAAATAACGCCAGGGACGTTTTCTTTTCATCTATTGCGTGTTCAATAAAAAGATCGAAGTAACCGCGGAAAGTTCCGCGGATGTGGCTTGAAAAATCGACGCCGATTTCGAGGTTAGCCAAAACCAGATCAACAATGGTTTCAGCTATTTCGTCGCCCACCACACCTGTTTGGATATAATTGGAAATCAATTTTGGAAGATCAGTTTTGGGGAGCATCGGAAGATAAATTTCATCCGATAACGCTGCGATCGGCGTTATACCGCGCGTCCCGACTATCTGCGCAAAAAGTCCGCCCACACCGGCGAATCCGGGCATAATTACACCGGACTCCTGCCGCCGCAGCCGTCGTCCCTGATCAAACACGATTGTGCCGGAAATCTTTCGCGTCTTATTTTCAGCTTCGATAATTGCTTTTACCGCAGCAACCCGTCCTTCCCCCGTATGTCGATACCAGTCGCTTAAACCGTCGTAAAGTCCGCCGATCGTCGTTGCGATAAGATTCATGACACCCGCGCGCGGCCCTGGTGACTGGGATTCAGTGATTGCGTCCAGAGCTGCGTGATCCAATGTTTTTCCGAATGCTGTTGTATCCAACAACGCCTCGAATCGGACCAGAATGACAAGTCCCTGCAATTGACGGCGTATGAAGTCGGCACGCGCTAGCAAGTCCTCGAATTGGGCGCGCTGGGCTTTGGTAATCATCTCGGAATCGGATCGTCGCGTCGCGATCTGCACGATCAGCAGCAGCACCAATTCACTCAACGAAATTTCGCCGCCGGATTCCCAGGTTTGCAACCGTGTTCTGATTAACTGGTCTCGGTTCGACCGGTCCGGGTACATACCGAAAAGATCGCGCGCGATTTGGACACGACGGTCAATCGGTATCTTCGCAAACTCAGCTCGTAATCGTTCCGGACCAAGGAATTGCAGATACTCTTTGACAATTAATTTGTACTCATTGAGCAAATGAAGGACGCCGTATTCGCGTTCCGAATAGGCGAAGGGTACTCCGAATTCGCAGAACGGCGCGACAAATCCGGAAGCGATGAGATCAGTCATCGGAATGGAGTGAACCAACTGCAGTCCGAGTTGCTCAAAACGTTCTCGATATTCCTCGGCAGTCCCGGTAAATCCAATCAGTCCGTGGATCGACTTGTTGGAACAGCTTAAGCAGAGTGCGCTAACAACACGTGCGGATTCGCTGTCCAGATCATCGACCACCTTATGTACTTCGTCGAGTATCACGTACTTGACGTTATAGCTCCCGACCAGCCGCGATATATCCGCTGTCGCGTCCGCCAAAAAGCCGGTCGAGCCGACATAAGTTAATATTGTCACCGCAGGTACCTGACCCGTTCGGCGACAATATCGGGTCAATCCCTCGGGCGTGCCGGCATATACGAGTTCCGGCGGCATATCGAGTCCGAACTTACTGAAACACAATTCTTTAACCCACTGTTGCTGATAATTTACAGTCGGTACCAGAATAAGGACAGATTCTCCCGGCGTGAGCGATCGCAGCCAATCCTGGATGCACAACATCCCGATCAGCGTTTTTCCACTTCCGGTAGGAGCCTCAATAACAACGTTTTTGTATCCGAACCCGCGAAAAACGGCGTATGCCTCAAGCTGATATGGGCGCGGTATACCGGAGTGAATCAGATCGCGGATTCTCCAACGGTACGTCATGGCCATAGCTTCGTCGACGAAGGCGAGCATCACCTCGCCAAGCAGGACCGCGATCTTTTCACTCAGGCCGGAGACACGAACAAAAACTTTGCGGAACTCGGTACGCCTCGATAAGATGGATTCCGGTTTATCGAAGCCGTGTTTCAATAGCGCGGCTGCGATCTTTTCCCCGACCAGCGTACGCACTACAGCATTCCCGACGCTGATATCCATTTGCTTTCCCGGTACCAACCGATAAAGCTCGCCTTTTTTGTCTACGGTACCATTCTGGACGAGCTCATTCAGCCGGGCAAGTGCGTCTCCAGATGTTATGTCGCCGACGAGTTCGCCCTCGTTTAATCGCGTTATTATTTCCTCACACCTGAGCCCCCGCGCCGCATCGTGTAGAATGTTACGGATCAATCCGCGGGTAAATCGATCGTGAAACGCCTCAGTAAGCGGTAACGCCAACGGAATAACATCCGGATCAGTCTGGTACATCTTCGACAGAACCCAGTCGAGGCTTATGAGGTTGGCTAGTACCGCAAGAATCAGCCGCTCATTTTTTGACTCGAATCCCTCCCGGCATAACATGAGCGTCCGTGCATAGTAATGGGTCACCCGAAAATACTCCGTCAGCATGCGCCGGTTATCCTGAGAACTATTTGCCGCAAGAAAATCCGCCAAGGTCGATTTTGCCAAGGCATCTGCCGACCACAATGGTCGTCCGGGTACTGATTTGTCATCGGTCTTATCTGGCTTCACAGTGGTCTCCCGTTAATTGCTTACGCTGTTTCCGTGGATTTTTATATACTGCCCGCGATCTCTCCCTTGAAACTTAAACCGGTTTGAGGCTGTTTTTAATGTAGGAGGCAGCTCCCGCTGGCGATCTTATTTATTTTGGTATCGTTCCAAAATAATCGTTATCGCCTGCGGGAGCAGCCTCCTACATTCACATGATCAAAGT